>JAGPDK010000066.1 GCA_018057605.1 Kofleriaceae bacterium
CCAAGCCGACCAGCCCGATTGGCAAATTGATGTAGAAAATCCAGCGCCAGCTCAAGTTGTCGACGATAAATCCACCTAACACCGGGCCCAACGCTGGGGCGATCACGATCGGAATGGTCAGCACCGCAGACGCCTTGGCTCGTTCGGCCGGCGGAAACGCGCGATACAACATGGCCGTACCGACTGGCGTGAGCATGCCGCCGCCGACGCCTTGCAAGATGCGAAAGATGATCAATTGATTGATGCTATTAGCCGCGCCACACAGCGCCGAGGCTGCGGTGAACATCGTGAGCGCAAAGATGAACACCCGCTTCGTGCCAAACTTGTCGCCGATCCAGCCCGAGCCCGGGATCCAAATGGCCAAGCTCAACAAGTACCCGGTGGCCACCCATTGAATCGATTCGCCCGATCCGAGCTGGTCACCCAACTTGGGCAACGCAACGTTCACGATGGTCGTGTCGAGGATGTCCATGAACATCCCAATCACGAACACGATCGCAACGAGCCACTTGTATTCGAGCTTGCGAAACATGCGGCGGTCTACAAGCTTGTGCACCGTTAGGCTAGGCATGGCGGCGCCCTAACTTCGCAGCGTGGGCGACCTGGAGGCAAATCAGAATTGCCAGATGGCAATCTAAGCTCATGTAATTATATGACTTAATGAAACGTGCCACGGCACCGAGCGCAACTTCGTTTTTGAGATCTCATGCATGTGTGAGTCGCCAAAATGGACGCTATTTCAGGGCCTTGAGCGGTTGACCCGGTCTTGGCCACGCCTATACTGCGCGTGCTTTGCAGCTCCAAGCATATATGCCAGCTGGTCTGGCAATCCTATTCGCCCTCGGCTTTTGCGGTTTGTTCACTGCTATGGCGGTCTTCGTTGGCCCCAAAGCAAGCAACCCGGATAAGCTCAAACCCTTTGAATGTGGTTCCGAACCGATAGGTTCGCCACGTGGTCGTTACTCGGTAAAGTTTTATCAAGTAGCGATTCTGTTTTTGGTTTTCGACATTGAAGCCATGTTTATGTACCCGTGGGCATCGTTGTTTACCCAGCTGTCCAAATCGGCCACTGGCGTAAGCATGTTTGGTTTCGTTGAGATGCTGCTGTTCGTCGGTATTCTCATCGTTGCGCTCACATACGTTTGGCGAAAGAAGGCAATCGGATGGGAGTAGAACTCGCAACCACCCGCCTCGAAGATGCGGTTACTTGGGCAAAACAAAGTGCCCTCGAAAAAACCGTGAACTGGGGACGGAAGTTTTCACTTTTTTCTTATCCATTCGTAACAGCATGTTGCGGCATGGAATTTATGTCGGTGGCTGGGCCCAAGTACGACTTGGCTCGGTTCGGCGCTGAGTTTCCGCGCTTTTCGCCACGCCAAGCCGACTTGTTGATGGTGGTCGGCACCATCACCGAAAAACAAGGCCCGGCACTGAAGCGCGTGTACGACCAAATGGCTGAGCCCAAGTGGGTCATGGCGTTTGGCGTGTGTGCGTCAACCGGTGGTTTTTATCAAAACTATCATGCGATGCCTGGTTGCGATCAGGTGATTCCCGTCGACGTGTACGTGCCTGGCTGCCCACCGCGGCCAGAACAAGTGATCGATGGACTGATGATGCTCATGGATCGCGTGCAACGCGGCCAAGGTCACAACCAACTGGAGCGCAAGCGCGAACAGTTGATCGCCGCCGCTGCTGCGTCGGCAGAATAATAGATACGCTATGTCGCAAAAAGTTCTCGACGCACTGAAAGCTAAGTTCGGCGATGCCATCGTCAGCACCGAAACCCAATGTGGTGACGAGATCGCATGGATCGTGCGTGACAAGTTGCCTGGCGTGGCGCTGTGGTTACGCGACGATGCCAGCATGGCGTTCGACGCCCCGGTGTTTGTGACGTGCATCGATCGGCTCGACTGGAAGCCGCTTCATCGCCCGTTGGCCGAGCACTTTTCCGATGAATCGGGCAAGGATTCACGGCCGCGCTTTGAAGTGTGTTTCCAGATTCGCTCGTTCACCCATCGCCATCGGGTGCGGCTCAAAGTGGCGGTGCCGGAAAACGATTGTCGTTGCCCCTCGCTGGCAGCGGTGTGGCCGGCGTTCAATTGGCAAGAGCGCGAGACGTTTGACATGTACGGGATTCGCTTTGAGCAACATCCCGATTTGCGTCGCATCTATCTATATGAAGAGTTCGTGGGATACCCTCTGCGTAAAGACTATCCGAAGGAAAAGCGTCAGCCGCTCGTTCGCCGCGATGACTTACCAGTTGGCCTCAAGGAGCAAAAATAGTCATGGCCGCTGTCGCTGACCTTAAAACATTGGTGCTTGGACAAAAAAACGTTCAAGACATGATCGACGCCGAGCAGGAAATGCCGCCGGAGTTGATGACGGTGAACATGGGCCCATCGCACCCAGCGATGCACGGCACTGTGCGCATTGTGCTGACCGTCGACGGCGAAACCGTGGTGCGCGGCGACGTGCAACCCGGCTACTTGCATCGCTGCTTCGAAAAAGAAGCTGAGCACGCGACGTACACGCAGATTTTTCCGTACACCGACCGGCTCAATTACGTGTCGCCGATGATCAACAATTGCGGATACGCAATGTCGGTCGAAAAACTGCTGGGAATCTACGGCAAGTTGCCGCGACGCGCGGAATACATTCGCGTGATCGTAAGTGAAGTTTCGCGCATCACCGATCACTTGACGTGCATCGGCGCGTCAGCGATGGAGCTGGGCGCGTTTACGCCATTTTTGTATTTACTCAAAGCGCGTGAGTGGTTGTATGGTTTGCTCGAAAAAGTTTCGGGCGCACGGCTGACCCACTCGTACGTGCGCGTCGGTGGCGTCAGTAAAGACCTGCCTGATGGTTGGGGTGAAGAGCTCAACTACACCCTCGATAAAATTGCCGAAGTGATGGTTGAAGTTGCGACCATGCTCGACAACAACAAGATCTTCCGCGACCGTATGGCCGGCATTGGGGCCATCTCCAAAGCTGACGCCATTGCCACTGGTTGTACGGGCCCAATCCTGCGAGCAGCTGGCGCGGACTACGATGTGCGCAAAGATTATCCGTACTCGGTGTACCCCGAGTTCGAATTTGACGTGCCAGTCGGTACCACGGGCGATTGTTATGACCGCTACTTAGTGCGCATCGAAGAAATGAAACAATCGGTGCGCATCTTGCGCCAAGCGATTGAAAAACTGCCAACCGGCCTGGTCATGATCGACGACCCGCGGGTTGCGCTGCCACCGAAGAGCGACACCTACAATACGATTGAGTCGATGATTCGGCATTTCAAACACGTGGTCGACGGCATCAAAGTGCCAGCCGGCGAAGCGTATACGTTTGTTGAAGGCGGCAACGGCGAACTTGGATTTTTCGTGGTGAGCGACGGCACCGGCCGGCCGTACAAATGTTACGTGCGTTCGCCAGCGTTTGTGCACTTGTCGACGGCGGAACAGTTGATCAAAGGCCACTTGATCGCGGATATCGTGCCGATTTTTGGGATGATCAATATGATCGGTGGCGAGTGCGACAAGTGAAAATTGCTGCGCAATCCGGGGCCGGCGTTGCCGGGTCCTCCCCACATCCTCTCGACCAAGAGGTCGCTCCGGTGTGGGGCCCCTCCGTCGCCTTGGCCGCGGATTTGCTCGCTAATTTTCACGGGCTTGCTTGCCCGCGTGCCTCCTCGCACATTTTTGCTGCGAATAATTAGCGCTTCGAAATTTGAAACTTGAGAAAAGTCTATGAGTGAAACAACGACGACAACTGATGCTCCAGCCCCGGTCGTGCCACCGAATACGGTGACCATGACGGTGGATGGGAAATCTGTGACAGTGGCCAAAGGCACCAATGTGCTGGAGGCGGCGAAACAAATCGGCGTCGATATCAGTGCGTTTTGTTATCACCCAGGGTTGTCGATTGCGGCGTGCTGTCGCCAGTGTCTGGTGTCGGTCGAGAAAAATCCAAAGCTGCAACCATCGTGTCAGACTATCGCGATGGACGGCATGGTGGTGCGTACCGAGGACAAACAGTCGGTTGCCGCACGCAAGCAAATGCTTGAGTTCACTTTGGTCAATCATCCGATCGATTGCCCAATCTGTGACAAAGCCGGCGAGTGCACGCTGCAAAAGTTGTACGTCGAAGACGACAACGCCAATTCGCGCGTCGATACGGTAAAAGTGCACAAAGAAAAAGCCCTGGATATCGGGCCGCACATCATCCTGGATCAAGAGCGCTGCATTTTGTGTACGCGTTGCATCCGGGTTTGTGACGAAGTGGCTGGCGTGCATCAACTCGATATGAGCATGCGCGGCGATCACGAAGTCCTCGGTACCGCGCCAGGTGAAAAACTGGACAATCCTTACTCGCTCAACACCGTTGACGCGTGCCCGGTCGGCGCGCTGACCGCCAAGGACTTTCGCTTCACCATGCGGGCCTGGGAACTTGAGATGACACCGTCGATTTGCCAAGGCTGCTCGACCGGCTGCAACATTGAAGTCCATCATAAAGATGACCGGATTTGGCGCATCGTGCCGCGCCACAATGAAGCCGTGAATAAGTATTGGATGTGTGACGACGGTCGCTTCACCTACCATGGCGTGCGTGAAGCTCGCTTGGCGGTACCGACGGTGGATGGCTTGCCATCAAGTTGGGATCGCGCAGTGAAGTTGGCAAGCGAGAAAATCACGGGCCTACGCCGTGATGCCGTCAGCCTCGGGGTGGTGCTGTCGGCGGTGCACAACAACGAAGACAATTACGCCGTTGCCAAACTTGCAAAATCGTTAGGCGTATCGACGGTGTACCTGGGTGCCAACCCGGCGCAACCGGATCGCGCCGACGACAAATTGCGCGACGCTGATGTCAACGCCAACGTCGCAGGCGCCAACGCCATTGCGGCAGCGTTGGGCTTGACGCTCAAGAGCGGCGCTGAATTTGATGCGGCCCTCACCAGCGGCGTTGTTAAAGGCGCCATTGTTTTGGGTGATGCCTTGGCGCTCTCGGCTGCCGGCGAAACCCGTTTTGCTGCGATTCCAACCGTCGTGTTCTCGGCGCATGAGCGTGGCCCGGTGAAACATGCGTCGGTGGCATTGCCGCTTGCGGCATGGGCCGAAGCCTCGGGCACCGTGACCAATCGTCAAGGGCTAACCCAGCGGATGCATGCGGCGGTTGTGCCAGCCGGCCAAGCGGTGGCAGGTTGGGATGCGGTCAGCCGTGTTGCCACTGCACTCGGCGTGGCCATGTCGTGGAGTCACGTTCGTGATGCCAATAAAGAAATGATCGGCGCGGTTTCGGCCTTCGCCGGCTTTATCTGGGTGCGCGATGCACGCCCAGTTCAACTGCGTTTTGCGGCGAGCCGCGGGTAACTTCCTATGTGGTCAAAATACATCTATCCCGCTCTAAATTGGCCAGGCACCAAGTGGTTGTTCGTGGTGTTTGTGCTTGCTATGCCGCTGGCGTCGTTGCTGACTTGGGCCGAACGCCGGCAGTCCGCGATGATGCAAGACCGCCTTGGTCCTAACCGCGCCAACATTGGCCCGATCAAGATCAAAGGCATTTTGCACTTCATCGCTGATGCCGTGAAAATGATCTTCAAAGAAGACTTCATTCCGGCCAATGTCCACAAAGGCTTGTTCGCGCTGGCGCCGATCTTGGCGTTGGCCCCGGTGTTGGTAGCATTTGCGATCATTCCTTTTGGTCCAACGATTTACCCACATGCCATGGGCGCAACCATGGATCCTGTCACCATGGCCAATGGCGCTGGCCCTTTGCTCACCGACCCAATTCGGATGCAGATGTTCCAGATCGAATTTGGTCTGGTTTTCTACTTTGCGATTCTCACCATCGCCAATTACGGCGGCACAATCGCTGGTTGGGCCAGCTTTAATAAATGGGCCTTGCTTGGTGGTTTGCGCAGTTCGTCGCAGATGATGTCGTACGAAGTTGCAATGGGCTTGTCCATCATGGGCGTGTTTTTAGTGTGCGGTTCGCTCGAACCCAACTTCATTGTGCAACAAGGCGCTTCGACGGCGATGTCGGGCTCAAACCCTCTGAACTGGTTGTGGCTGTGGCAACCGGTCGCGTTGGTGTTGTTCTTTACCGCGGCGATCGCCGAAACCAAGCGCGCACCGTTTGATATTCCAGAAGGCGAACCAGAAATCATTGGCTACTTTGTTGAGTACTCGGGCATTCGCTGGGGCATGTTCTTCCTCGCTGAATTCATCGAAATTGTTTTCATCGCGGCGGTCATTGCAACCGTGTTCTTCGGCGGCTGGCAAGTGCCGTATCTCGACCACGATGGCTTCCGCATTGGTGGCTACATGTCGAGCGAAGGCTTCTCAACTGGCGGCAGCGTGCTGCACCTGCCTCACTGGGCCGTGGTGTCGTTGCAGTTCGCGGCATTTGGGCTCAAGACCGTATTGTTGTGCATGTTCCAATTGTTTGTTCGTTGGACGTTGCCGCGGTTCCGCGCTGACCAACTAATGAACCTGGGCTGGAAACTGCTGCTGCCACTGGCGTTAGCCAACATCATGTTGACGGCGCTGGTCAAACTAATCTTCATGTACGTAGGCTAAACGCCGCGCACGGGTCTCACGAGTCTGTGGTTGTTCTCGTTCCGGTTGCTTCACTTTTTGTTCCCATCGATATTTTCGATGATTCGTTTGGAGAAGATGTATGGCCAGTCACGCACACGAAGAAGTAGTAGTAACTAGCGGCCCCAAGGTGCTCAGCACGTCGAAGGTGTCGCCGAACTGCCGCACCGTTCAAGTGGTGCGCCAAACCCAAGCCGAAACCAACTACTTGGCGGCATCGGCTACTGGGTTGGGCGTTACGCTGAAGCATTTTGTGAAGAATTTCTTTTTGCCTCGGCGCAACCCGGTCGAGCTCGGCAAAGGTGGCGCGCCAGCCGAAGCCAAATGGAAGAGCGATATTGAGACGGTGCAATACCCCGAGGAAAAAGTTGAATATCCGGAACGTTACCGTGGCCTACATCGGTTGACGCTGCGCGAAGACGGCGCGACCCGGTGTGTGGCCTGTATGTGCTGCCCAACGGTTTGCCCAGCCAACTGCATCACGATCGTGCCTGAGCAAGCTGGAGGCGCTGGCATCGAAAAGCGCCCAGCGATTTTTGAAATTGACGAGCTACGCTGTGTGGTGTGCGGGCTTTGTGTCGAATCTTGTCCGTGTGATGCGATTCGCATGGATACCGGCGAGCACGCCAAGCCGGTTGAGCAGCGCCAACATGCGATCGAAAACCGTACGTCGCTGTTGTCGCGCGGTGTGCGTTCGATCGCAATTCAAGGTGGCGAAGGCCCGAATTGGCGCGACAAGAAATAGCATCACGGCCCGGCCTCGATGCGGTGCTGGCCGACGGTGCGTCTTTATCGATCGCCGGGGCGCGCACGCCACTGACTGCTTTCAAAGTTCGCACCATGAACTTTGGGCAGCCCTGGCGGACTCCGGGCATCGACGACATTGTCTTTGAACTAGCCGTGCCACTGCAATGTTTGGCCGCCGTGCTGCGAACGCTGCAGGTAGACTACGCCACGGTATTGGCCGACCCCGAACTGTGCCGACTTGCATTAGCCAATTACGGTCATCAGACCTTGCTGGAATTAGAAAACTGTCTCGCCGCCGACGCGCGGGCCGCTGGGTTGCCGCGTTGGGTGCTCAATACAATTGTGAGCACAGCGGTCAGCGACCGCGTTGGCATTGTTCGCGGCATGGCCCGGGCGCCAGTCGATGGCGATGATATTAAGTATCAGGATGCCTGAGCTGGCGTGGTGGCGTGAGGCTGTAGCATGCCTCGATGGTCACTGCCGAGGGCGCGCGGTGGCGCGCGGCAATACAATCAAGCGGCCCGTCGAAGCCGGTGCAGAGGGTTGGTGAAGGTTGGTTTGCAAGCCCAGATTATGTAGCTCACCGAGCAGTTGGTTGAGCCGCCAGCGGTAGTCGTGCGCGATACACAGGCGCTCGCCGTTGTTCATATGCAAGACCAGCCAGTACGCTGCGTGTAGATCCGCGACCAAGCCGACGTCGAGCCAATCGCGATCAAACTCGATGTTGACAACATCGGAAAATAGAAAGTTGCGTTGCGTGCGCGTTGCTTGAATGGTGTTGCTACCACTCGTAAAGGTGTAGGTATCGATGCTGCGCCGCCGCGCCCGAGCGTGGTGTACGATTGCTACGCCCGCGACGGTAAACCCAAGCGTAACGACGAAACTCTGGCCTTGGGTAAACAACAACAACATGAGCCCAGCCGCGATCGTGCAGCCGCCGAAGACCTGCAGAAATCCTGTGGCCGCATCATGGTTGGCTCGTAGCACCAGCGATTTCGCGCGCGATGTAACCATCGTGTTAGTGATAGTAGCGCGGTGCGCGACTTAATTACAACGACAGGTTTTTGGGCGCGAAACGCTGACCGCGAGGCAACCTACGTTGCCTTACATTTGCGGCATGCCCAAGGAGCGCCTAATCGACGAGAAACCACTCGGTGTCATGCATGAGTTCCATGTGAAAGTGATTGCGGTGCGGCCGATTATGATTGGGTGTAAGCACGACGTTAAACAATTGCGCGGCGACGGCTTCGCACAAAATCGCGCGCATCTCGAGGGCGGCCGCATTGCTTCTGCGCGGTTTGGCTTTAGGGCCACAGGTCTTGGCCCCAATGGCGCCGTGAAAATCATCGAGTACGGTCAGTGTCTTTTCATCTTGACGGACAAAATGCGCGGCATCAATCGACAACGCGCCAGCGTGTTGGCGAGCCACTTTGGCCGTGGGCCAGCGTTGCGAAGGCGGCCGATACATCGAGTAGTGCTCGACCGCGATCACATTATGGGTTGCCAAAATCGCTGCAAAGTCGTCGAGCGCAAGCACCAAGCGGCAATCAGCAATTTCATGGATTGAATCCGTGCTGTTGGTGCGGGCGTCATTGCTGCGGAATTCTACGCCATGGAGTGGGCCGCGTATCCGCACAGGCGCCGCGACGCCGCGTGCTTCGACAACATCGAATGCGATGGCGCGTTGCGTGAGTTCGGCTTGGCAATCCTCAGGTGACAAAGTGCCGTAGCGATACGCCGGCGAGTTGCGATTGCCAGGCACTACGCCGCGTCCGGACCTTGAGCGCTTGGCTTTGCGGTGGCGAACCCGCGCGGTGGTCGTCGATGTTTTGTTGTGCCGGGTGCGTGATGCAAGTGCTGTCGCTGTCGGCTCGGCGGGGGACGCCGTTGGGGCCACCGCGTTGTTGGCCGCCGCGATGCTTGGTGTGGACCACGCAATCATCATGGCTACAGCCAGCAGGCCAGGGTTGCACCGAAACATTGGCGCGACGCTAGCAGGTAATATCGCTGCATTCAAGATTGCGAAGGGTTTCGTGCGATCGTACTTAGGACTTGTAATTGAATTACTGAGCCAAATATTGGGTCAGTAAGTTATGCACAAGTCCTTAGGTGATTAACATTGGTGCGAGGGCCGCTGTGCGGTGGCGCTTGCCAACATCGTTTCACCGTTATTTTTTTCGTGCCGCAGCTTTGAGTGCAGCCAATTCGTTGTCGATCCGATCCTGATCTATCGGCTGATCGGCTTTGGGCTTGCGGCGCAATGAGAGGGCGTCTGGATCGGCAATCCGGCTGCGCATGGCAGTGCTGGGCGCTGGTGGGCCAGCATCATCAGCCTCCGCCAGCAGCGCGCGTGCATGGGTGTGCGCTGTCGCGTGATTAAGATCTTCTAGCCCGTTTTCGTCGAGACGCGCACGGCTGGCGGCTTGGGCGGGGGCCGGCGCGGCTGACGTTGTGGCTGCAATTTCGCCGCACTCGTTGCATTGCAATCCGGTGCTGTTCATATCTGCGAATTCGATGAAGAACAAATGGAAGGCATCTTTCACCGTCACAGGCTGATGCGTTGTGGTGCGTGCGCAATCGGCACAATGCCGCGCAACTGCGTCGCCCTTGATGCGCCGTACCTTGCTGCGTGTACCACCCAAAATCCACATCGGCTCACGTTACCACAGCGGCACCGCTGATTGTTGAGCGCCAGCGATGCCGCCATGCTTGGTGCGACGTTGGCTGCAACGTTGGCTGCAACGTTGTGCAGGGCCGCTGTTCCCTGTCGTGTCCTCACATCGCCGTACGTGCGACGTCGCGCACGATCGTTGCGCCCCGTCGTGCGTAACTTCGACGTTATGTACAATCGTCAGGCAACTTGGTGAGAACGGTGGGCATGGTCCACGTGCCAGCGGTTTCATACATGATTCGTAGCCCAAACATTTTCTCCATTTTGTCGACGGTTGGATGCCGTTGGCGGGCTTTGTTCCAAAGCTGGCTCGGTTTGCATGTTGGCATCGGCAACGGTTTTGGCGAAGCGGTGTCGGTGCTCCAGGTCCATTGGCTTGTGGTACCAAGATGGCCAAACTCGATCGTGATTGTTGCGAGCGGTGTCCATGCAATCTTTGGGTCGATGGACGCCGGTCGCAGTGATCGACGTGGCGAGAAAAACGTGGCGATGGCGGAGCCAAAATCATCTTTTGTTGAAATCAAGCCGTTTTGACGCAGGCCTCGAAATTCAAGCGTTACCAATTGGGCATCGGGCGCAAGGCTGCGCGCGCGGGTGTACGCGTACGCAGCAAAGTCATCGATCGCGATCTCAAGCCGGTCATTTTCTACAAATGGCGAAGCCGGGTCGCGCTGCCTTGCGAGGATGATTTGAGCGGCTTGTGCTTGCAGCGGGTCCTTGGAGAAGGTGGCGACCCGTAATTCTTCGCGCGAGGTAATTTGCGCAATGGCGGCGTCGAGTGCGGCCGAGTTGGGCACAGCCGTGGCAGGGTTGGGTCCTGGTGCTGGCGTTGGCGATGTCGTTGGTAGGCCCACTGTACCGGGTGTCGCGCGCACTGCTGGCGGCGCAAGTTTGGCGGCGCACCCGCCGTCGGTCGCATAACGTCGCGATTCGGATAACCCTGCATTGCACCAACGACCATCGGGATACTGCACGGTGAAGTCGAGGTAGATTGCACGCATGCGTTGGCGCAAAAATGGTTCAACCCCGGGACAGGCCAACGTGACATTAAGGGCCTGCTGCAATTCTTGACAGACGGCGATCGCGGCAACCGGCGTGGTCGCGAAGTTTACGGGTGCGATGATGCCCGTGGCTCCGGTGGGGCTGGCGGCAGACCCCTGCCAGGTGGCCGGCGTGGCGGAAGGTATCGACGGTTGGCGGGCCCGTAACACTGGAATTGCCACGGCCGTAAGAATGGCGATGCTGCCGGCGGCGATAAGCCACGTTGACTTTTTTGTCCGGTTTCCGGACGTTGCGATCATGCTGAAGGATGACGCGTGGGCCGGGGGCGGGCTGTGGTCAGCGGCCAGGCGCGGCGGTCGCAAATTGGTGGTTGCTGCAGCGCTTGTCGATAGCGCAGGGCCCGGCGCTGCTAGCACGGCGGTTGCCGCGCTGTTGGTTGCGAGACCTGGCGCTAGCGCGGTGGCCGGCGCCAACGGCGCGGTTGGCCAGCGTGAAGCTTGCATGGTGATGCCGGTGGCGTGGCAAACCGCAGCTTGCATTGCACGCGCTGTGCTGAACCTTTGCTCCGGCGCTTTGGCCATCGCGAGCAAGATTATTTGCTCAAGGTCCGCAGGCACGGCGGCCCGCTGCGACGGTGGCCGCGGCGGCTCACTAATTTGTTGCCGCAAAATTTCAAACAGCGAATTACCTTCAAAAGGTCTTACGCCAGTGAGCATTTCGTACATCACGATGCCCATGGCATAGACATCCGTGCGTGCATCGATGGTGCGACCTTGGGCCTGTTCCGGTGACATGTACTGCGGCGTACCCAAGATCACACCAGTTTCGGTGCGCACTGCATCCGGCCGCGACCCTGCGATTTTGGCGATGCCAAAATCGACCAACGTGATGCGGCCACTTGGTGAAACCATAATGTTGTCGGGTTTTAGATCGCGGTGCGCCACGCCATGTTCATGGGCGGCGGCCAAGGCATCAAGCACTGCCACGGCAATGCGGCCAACTTCCGCCACGGCCATTGGGCCCTGGCGCAGCGCAGATTTGAGTGAAACGCCGTCGAGGAGTTCCATGATGATGTAGGGCCGGCCATCGGGCAGCCGCGCTACATCGAGGATGTTTACGATGTTGTCATGGCGAATGAGATTAACCGTACGCGCTTCGTCGAAGAATCGATTTACCGTTTCGTTATCGCGCGAGCTGTCATGGGACAATACTTTGATCGCCACGCGACTGCCGATGCCCGGGTGCACTGCGCGATACACTGTGCCCATGCCGCCCGAGCCAATTTTGGCGGCGATACGGTAGCTGCCAATCGTGGTGCCCAACAAGGCATCCGTCGCGGCGCGCAGCGGTATCACGCCGTCATGGGGGCACGCGGCGTCCGACGGATACGTAGTTGCGCACTGTGGGCAGACGAACACAAATGGTAGGCTATCATGCGCCGCTCCACGAGGTGCAGTGCGTGGGGCAGCGTGAGGTCGTCGCTGCATCGTCCTCCAGTGTGGGCGTCGTTTTTGCGTACTGCCGCTGCCGAAGTGTTACCCGTGCGATACCTGGTTGGGTTGCGATGCATGCTTGATGTTGGCCGGCAGGGTGAGTAAGCAATTGACGCGATCCGTCATTCACGCTACACAGTGATGAATGACGGTTCATTCATCGACTCCAGATCCAGCCGAAGGTGCATCGTCACCTGGCCCGGATGGTGCGTTGAAACCTGAGAAAAATAGCCTCAAGGCCGACCGTGCCGAAGCTGAACGCGCGGTGAAACGCGAACGCATTCTTGACGCGGCCGAAACGATTTTTGCGGCCTATGGATTTTTTGCTGCGCGGGTCTCGCAGATTGCAGCGGAGGCCGGCGTTGCGGATGGCACGATTTACCTGTATTTCAAAAGCAAAGATGATTTGCTCATTTCGCTGTTCGAATCGCGGATGGAGCGGGTCAACACGATCTTGGCAACCGCGATTGCCGGTAAAGCGCCGCGCACCCAGTTGCGCGAATTTGTCCGCAGCTACCTGACTTTGGTGAACGCGGAACCCGCGGCGGCGGAAGTGTTGACGATTGAACTGCGGCAAAGCAGCAAGTTCATGAACGAGTACGACAACCCACGGTTTGCAGATTTTTTACGGGTACTCGCCGGCGTTGTCGCGGCGGGCCAGCAGCAGGGTGATTTCACTAGTGAAATTCCACCCGCGATAGTGGCGCGCATGATTTTTGGCATGCTCGACGAATTGGTCACATCATGGGTGTTATCACTCGACAAACCGATACCCGCGAGCACGCCCAACAAGCGCGACAAAACACCTCAGGTAACGGTCGATGCAAGCGACCTCAACCACGTGCGCCAAGCGGCCCACCGTCCTAAAAAGTTCGATATTGTCCGAGCCGCCGATTGGGTGGTTGCACTCGTGGAAAATGGTCTAACGCGTAGGCTTTGAGCAAAGGAAAAACCAGTGAAGATCCTAGTACCGGTAAAACGGGTTCCCGACCCAACTCAAAAAACCAAAATCAAAGACAACGCGATCGACCTCACGGGTGGATCGTGGATCGTCAATACGTTTGACGAATACGCGGTCGAGACCGCCTTACGATTGCTCGAAGATGGCGAAACCAATACTCGCGTGGGCGGTGAAGTGATCATTGTGACGTTAGGGCCCGACGAAGCCGCCAAAGAATTGCGCACCACGTTGGCGATGGGCGCTGACCGTGCCATTCATATCGTCACCGACGACAAGAACCTCGATTCGTTGGCCGTGGTGAAAGTTTTACAAGCCATTATCGAAGCTGAAAAACCTGATCTAGTCCTGATGGGCAAACAAGCTGTCGATGGCGATGCCAATCAAGTGGGCCAAATGCTCGCCGGTAAGCTGGGTTGGGCGCAAGCCACCTTCGCTGCCACGATTGAAAAACAAGCCGACGGCTTCGTCGTGGGTCGTGAAGTAGACGGCGGCGTTGAATACAAAAAAGTGCCGAGCCCAAGCATCATCACCGTCGATTTGCGCATCGTTGCGGGTCACTCGGTAAAAAATGGTGTGACCGCCGTGACCTTCGCGTATCAAGGTGAAGGCGCTCGGCTGCCGTCGCTCAAAGGCATCATGGCCGCCAAGAAGAAGCCGCTTGAAACCAAGCAGATTGCCGAGTTTGGCGTGGCTGCACCGTCGATTCGCGAAGTCGCGATCAGCTTGCCGCCACCACGCGCCGGCGGCCAAATTGTCGCCGATATTCCGACCTTGGTAGCCAAGCTCGCCAACGACGCCAAAGCGATCTGAACCAACCACACTACTCAACACTCTTGGAGTTTTAGCATGGGTAACATCCTCGCAATTTGTGAATACGCTGACGCAGCACTACGCAGCAGCGCGCTTTCTAATCTGGCCTTCGCTCGGGCTGCTGCGCAAGTGCACGGCGGCGAAGTGATCATTGCGTTGCTTGGCTCCGACGCCAACGCAGCCAGCGGCAATGCCGCAAAATTTGCTGGCAAAGTGGTGGTCGTCGAAGCCGCTGCGCTTGAACACTACATGGCCGAAAGCTACGCGCCGATTATCGCGCGCCTGGCCAAAGAACACGGCGCCTCCGTTGTGTGCGCCACCGCAACCTCGCTGGGCAAAGACGTTTTGCCACGGGTTGCTGCATTGCTTGACGCTGGCATGGCGTCCGACATTTCAAAACTTGAAGGCGGCAACAAATTTGTGCGGCCGATTCTAGCTGGTAATGCGTATTCGACTGTCGAAATCACGACACCGATTATTTGCGTCACCGTGCGGCAATCGGAATTCGCACCGGCGGGTGAAACCGGCAGCGTCGGCACGATCTCGTCGGCTCCGGCTGGTGACATCAATCTGTTTGGCGCGAGTTTCGTGCGTTCCGAAACCCAGAAGAGCGATCGCCCAGACCTTGGCGATGCCAAAGTTGTCGTCGCCGGCGGGCGCGGCATGAAGAACGGCGATAACTTCAAAATCCTCGAAGAGCTGGCCGACTTGCTTGGCGCGGCCATGGGCGCTTCACGTGCGGCTACCGACGCCGGCATGGTGCCTGCCGACTGGCAGGTCGGTCAAACCGGCAAAGTTGTGGCGCCTAATTTGTACTTCGCCGTTGCCATCTCGGGCGCGATCCAGCATCTCGCTGGCATGAAGGGGTCGAAAACCATCGTCGCGATCAACAAGAACAAAGACGAGCCGATTTTTCAGGTGGCTGATTACGGTGTGGTGATGGAGTGGGAAAAAGCCATCCCTGAGCTGATTTCCGAAATCAAAAAGGTTCAAGCTAGCCGATAAGTTTGCATGCGCGTTGTCGACGACGGCCAAGCGCTGCTGACTGGGCGGGTTCGTGCTACGGACAATGGTGATGGATCCGATTGAGCTTCGTGCCTGGATTGTCGCGAGCCAGCGCACCCAAAAGCGGGTGGTTGCTGCCGCTTTTGCAGGTTTGGTCGTCGGCTATGGCCTGCGGCTCGGGCATGTATTTCCGACGCTGGTGACTAGCGTCATCATGTTGTTTGCGGTGATTCTCGGCATCTGCGGGTTTTGGGTAACCGCCGCCCATATTTCTGATTGGCGGATGCGGCTCGACCGGCACGCGCGCAGTCAGCGCCGAATGTAGGGGCGTGCCGCACTGCGTGCGGTGGTCGACATTTGTTGTGTGGTTGCTGGGCGGCGACTCGACGCCGCCAACCAGGCGGCGTAGAATTTTGGCAATGAGCAAAATTCGGTCGGGGTTCACTTCAGTTTTTTCATTGGCGCTGTTGGCGGCCGTTGGCTGCGGGGACGATCCCGCGAAGTTCGCCGATGCCGCGCCGGTGGTGGATGCACCGCCAGCGATTGATGCCAACCAAGTCGGTGTTGTCAAAGTGACGGTTGAGCGGGCCGGCGGGCCAGCCGCTAGCGTCCCGGTTGCGTTTCAAAATGCCGACAATTCGGTGGTTGCGACCTCGCCGACGTCGACCGATGCAACCGGGGTGGCGTCGGCAACCATGAATCCTGGCGGCAGCGTAACGGTAGTCTTGCCAGCGTTGACGGGGCCTTCGGCGCGACCGACGGAGGTGTTTACATTCATCGGGGTCAAACCTGGCGATGAGCTGGTGGTTGGCCGGCGCACCAATCTGGTTTCGCCTTCGCCTGCGACCCTCAAGTTAGGCCTGCT
>JAGPDK010000465.1 GCA_018057605.1 Kofleriaceae bacterium
GCTGGTGCAGGCCAAAGGCCGTAACTACTCACTTGGCGCGTTGTTGTGCGATGACGCAAGCGCCCAAGCCTTTGTTGGCGGCGCGTATTGCACGATCTATTTGTCGCCGCGTGATTACCATCGGGTCCATTGTCCACTGGATGCTGAACTTGTGGCCTATCGTTATGTGCCGGGTGCCTTATGGCCAGTCAGTAAGCGTTTTGTCGACAACGTCGAAGAGTTGTTTGCTGTAAACGAACGCGTAGTCATTGAACTCAAGACCGCGCAAGGGCCGGTAACGCTGGTGATGGTTGGCGCTGCGGGCGTCGGCAATTTGTGGTTGAGTCATTGGGAGGGCGGTCGCGACACCCGTGATTTACGTGCGGACGGCCAGCCGCAGCGGATTGAAGTTGGCACAACGTTACACCGCGGCGACGAACTCGGCGCATTCCAGTTGGGGTCCACGGTCATCATGCTTGCGCAAAACGCTACGTTACTTCGCAACAGCGGCGACGCAGTTCGCTTTGGCGAACCTCTGGCCCGCCAGGTTGCAACGCCAGGAAGCGAGCCTGTGCGATGAGCAAATCCGACGACGACAACAATAACAGCAACAACGATATCGATGCCGGTATGACCACTGCGGAGCGCCGCCGGCGCAAACGTCGCGGTGGTGGGCTGCGAGTGCCGTCGGACAACGTGCCGCGCCGCAGTGCGGCGGTGGTCGCGCCGGTTCCTGAAGATCCAAGTTTAGCGGTTTCGATCGCCTACAGTTTTAGCGATGATAGCTCCGAGCCGATGACGCGGGTTGATCCAAGCGAGCTGAGCGCCGCGGCGAATACGTTGCCGGGATTTGAAGCTCGCACTACCTCACCGGGTTTTGATCCGCGCATGACCGTACCTGGTTTCGTGCCATCCTTTGATCCGGTTGCGCCGGACTCAGCCGTGACGCTCATTGAACCGGCGTCCGACGGTGGGTTTGAATCAAAAACCCGCGAAATGTCGGTGGTCGATTTAGAATCGCTGGGCTTGCAAGATCCATCCGGTGAGCCAGGCGTGCGCCCGTCGAACCAACCGGCACCGCCGATTTTGCCGGCGATGCCTTCGGTTATCGTCACCCCGAACCATCAGCGAGCAAAACGTGAGTCGGAAACCCAGATCACCATTGAAGACGTCGCGCCGGTGGTGGTTGCGCCGGTGGTGGATGCGCCGGTGGTGGTTGCGCCGGTGGTGCCGGAGGCGCCTACTCGTGCTGCAACTGCCCCCATCCCAGGGCTCGTCGACGCGCGAGTTGCGCCAGCGGTGGTCGCTGCGCCTGCGCGCGCTGCCACGGCCCCGATCGCCGAGCGTGCCGCCGCACAGGGTGCGGATGTCGAGCCTGCACGACCTTCTGCCCCAATCATTACGTTTGTGGAGCCGGCGGCAACCGCATCCGCGATGCCCGCCGTATTGCAACACGTCGACGCGGTGGTGGCCGACCACTTTCCGCGCAGTGTTAGTGCCGGCTGGTCGGCGCCCGTCTCCAACGCGATGCCCGCGGTGTCGGAGCCCGATGATTTTGAATCGTTTGAGACTCGGACGTCCGAACGGCCCTTGTTTTCCCGGGCGGACCGGGCTGGCACCGTAGCGCTTAGCGATGCCGAAATCGAAGATCTCGGTACGGGCGATCGTGATTTTACCGATAGCGATGACATTCCTGTTGATATGGATGACTCGCCGGCTGACGCCGTGGTGCCACACGTTGCGGCGGCGCTCGATGAGCCGCCGGCGCGTCCGCCCGCTGCATCCTCGCCTCCTCCTCCTCCGCCAACCTTAACTGCGGTTCCTTTGGCCATGCCGGCAATTTCGTCGGGCCCGTCGTCGGTGCCGCCGGCAATTCCGGCCGCTGGACTGGCGGCCGCCACGCCAACGCCCTCGGTACCACCACCACCGCCGGCCAAGGCCTCGCCGCCCACTCCGCCGCCGCCCAAAGCCGTCGATAAAGAAAAAGATAAAGATCGCGAAAAAGACAAACGTGCCGCCGAGAAGAAAGCCAAAAATCAATCTTGGTTTGTCGATGTCTTTGGCGAGGATTACCTCCGCACGTTGCCGTTCTTGACGCCGCAAGCGACCCGTTCTGAAGCCGAATTTGTGTTGTCTGCGTTGGAGATTGCGCCGGGGGCGCAGTTGCTTGATGTTGGTTGTGGCTATGGTCGCCATGCCATGGAGCTGGCAGCGCGAGGTTATCATGTGGTTGGGCTCGATCTGTCGTTGCCACTCTTGGTGCGCGGCGGCGAAGAAGCCAATCGTCGTGGCCTAACAATTAATTTCGTCCATGGCGACATGCGCGAGCTCGATTTCGACAATCAATTCGACGGTGCCTACTGTTTGTTTTCGACGTTTGGCTATTTCGACGACGAAACCAACAAGAAAACCGCAAGCAACATCGCGCGTGCCCTCAAACCGGGGGGCCGCTTGGTGTTGGAAATTCTCAACCGGGATTACATCGTGGCCGATTTGCCGACCCGCGTTTGGTGGGAGGGCGAAGGTTGCGTCATTCTCGAAGAAGTCGACTTCAACTATTTCTTTTCGCGAGTGGTAGTAAATCGCTCGGTAGTTTTTGACGACGGGCGCCAAGCGGACCAAGAAATTTCGTTGCGGGCGTATTCGCTGCACGAAATTGGTCGGGTGTTACACGGTGCCGGCTTCCGGGTGCTTGAAGTTTCTGGCGGCTACCAGACCAAAGGCCGATTTTTCGGCAATCAGTCGCGGCACATCGTCGTTGTGGCTGAGAAAAAAGACGACAAAGCGAGTTAAGCGTTATCAATCGAGCCCTGACCTGGTCCCGCTACTGACGCCACGCCGCCGGCACTTTTCCTGGCTTGGTTCACCGTGTGTGCGCGCACGGACGCGATGGGCTGCAACCGCTCTGAGCGTAAGGTGTCCTATGCACCGTGGCGGTGTTGGGAATAAATCCTCGCCACCGCCGGTCTACATCTCCAGAGCTGCAGCGCTAAGCGCGGTGCGGCTTGGCAGCGCTTTGGGTTTGTGTAGTTCTTTCAACGACTTTCGTCGCAGGTTTGCATTTTAATCAAATCTTTTTGCAGGTTGGCGCGTCGAATAAAATAACAGCCCATATGCGGGCTTTGGAGTTGCGACATGTCCTACGCAGTACCTAAAGCAAAGTCTCGGCGCGCGCGGACTACCGACGGCGGCAGCGCGGTAAAAACCGCGAGTCGGCCCAACGATGGCCACGACGGCGCAAGCGCGTACCTATCGGCGTATTTTCGCGATTTGGCGGCACTCAATATGTTGACCGCAGAACAAGAGCTCGCTATCGCCAAGCACATCGAACAACTTGAGCTGCAGTTTTGGCAATTGGCGTTGGCGTACGGCCCCGCGTTGTCCGTGGTTTGCTCGGCGTTGGCGCAACATCCAGATGTTGCGGGGGAAGTAACGTCGCTTAGCCGGATGCCTGCAACCCGCAGCGAAGCCGAGCGGATAAGCCCAGCACTGCAAAAAATCGTCGAGGCGTTGCGGTTGGCAGATGGTGATCGGCTGCTTGTCGAAGACGTTATGGTGGCGATGGACCTCGCGGCTCGAGGCAGCAAGCGCAGCGAAGTGCCTAAAGTGGTTTCGGTCCAGTCGCGGAGCTTTGCGAATTGGCATCAACGGCTGCGCGCCGCCCATCGGCTTGCGGCGGCGGCACGTGCTGATTTTGTCCGTGCCAATTTGCGGCTCGTCGTCAGCATCGCGCGGCGGTTCAATCATGGTCGGATGGCACTGGCTGATTTGATTCAAGAAGGCAATCTGGGTTTGATTAAGGCCGTCGAGCGTTTTGATTATCGCCGTGGGTTCCGTTTCTCGACGTATGCAAGTTGGTGGATTCGCCATGCGATCAGCCGAGGCTTGGCCGACAAAGGTCGTGAAGTGCGATTGCCCGTGCATATGATCGACGCGCAGCATCGCCTTAATCGGGCGCGGCGCGAACTCACGGCAACGCTGGGCCGGTCGCCAACGTCGGAGGAGCTGGCCCAAGCTACCGGCACCGAGCTCGACAAAGTTGAAAAGATGCGAGGCTGGTTGCTCGAACAGTCGATTTCGATCGATCGCCCGGTCGGTGGCGGCGGCGATACCGAATCGCGCACGCTGGCCGAAGTGTTGGTCGATCCTGATGGCACACCAACAATCGAAGACGTGATGGCCGAAGCATCAACGACGGATGAAGTGCGCGCGGTCTTGGGCGAACTGCAACCGATCGAAGCTGACATTTTGCGGCAGCGCTTCGGGCTTGATACCGATCGCGAACTAACGCTCAAAGAAATTGGCGACAAGTACCAGCTGTCGCGTGAGCGGATCCGCCAGCTGCAAGAGCAAGCGTTGGCCAAAATGCGCCGGGCGCTGGAGCGCCGCGCGGGTTAGGCGGTCAGGTCAGGTTGACGCGAAACAGTTGCTGCCCGAGCAGCACAAAAGACTCCATGCCGACCATGCGCTCGCCGTTGACCTTCACAAACGAGCCGTTGGAGCTGCCGAGGTCAAACAAGTACACACGACCGTCGCGAATCGATAGCCGCGAATGCAGGCCAGACACGTAGCCGTCGTCAGGGAAGTTAATTTCTCCGCGTTCACGGCCAATCGTGACGCTGTCGCCGAGCAGCGGAAACAC
>JAGPDK010000466.1 GCA_018057605.1 Kofleriaceae bacterium
AAGCAAAACCGACGGTGCGGTGCAAGGGTTTGAGCTGAGGGTACATCTGCAGGGACGGCCGGACCAACATGCGGCAATGCAAACCGCCGTGTTGGCGGCCGTCGACGAAGCACGTTCGAAGGTTGCCGCCATGATCGCCGAATTGGAGCACGCGCAGCCCGCGGTGGCGGTGCTAGCGAAACACTATGCAACCGCGCTGAACAAAAGTCTCACGGTAACAACCGGGCAAGCTGAGACCGTGATTGCATTTGCCGGACGTATGCCAACCCTGCCTGCGTTTGGTGCAGCGCCATCGGTGCAAAATCGAGTGGCAGCTCAAGGTGAAGCAGCAGTTGTGCAGTTCAACGCAGGGGGGCCGTTGCTCGATGCGTTTATCGCAGCGACCGATGTATTTGCGCAGCCACTTGATCGTGCGGCCGTGCGCGCAGATTTGCTGAAACTGCTGCCGCCAGGTGCCCCCGTCGAAACCTCCTCGGTCGTGGTCTCGACGGGCGGCTCCTCTGCGGTTGTGGTTTCTGCGACCACGGCAAATGCAGGGCAACTACCGAGTCAAGCCTTGCAATGGGGCCCGACATTTGTTGAAAGCAAAACCTTGCCATGGGGCGTGGCGCTGTCGTTGGGTGGCCCAGCAGGCAGCGAGCAACCAACAAGCATGGACGCACGCTTAGACCAGCCGAACGCGACGGCGATCCTACGCGGTGCAGTCGATGTCAGCAAACTGCCCGCGCAACTGCAGGCGCAGGTGGGGGGCTGGGTTCGCTCTGCCTTCTTTGAAATAGGCATGGCGCGAGCGCTGCTGGAAGTTCAGGCAGCGCCGGGAAAAGGGCAAGCGCTGATGGGCTTTTGGGACCTCGGCAAAAATCGGCTGATGTCGCAGGTGGAACCGCTGTACGCGCGACGCGCGGGCTTCGACGATCCAACCCAAGAAGTCAGTGCAATCCTATCGTATCACTGGGCCAAGTTTCTGATTGCAGCAGTCGCCCCGAAATTAGTTGGCGACGATTTGCTGCGCGTCGACCTTGAGATGAAAAATTATGCAAGCACGATGAGCGGAGGCATCGTGGTGGGGACCGCCATGGTCGGCGTGCTGGCAGCAGTCGCGATTCCTGCATTTTTGGACTACACAAAAAAAGCTAAGCCAAGTGAAGCGATGCTGATGCTCAACAAGATTATGAAAATTCAGAAAACTGAATTCATTTCCAATGCCAGCTATGTGGTTGGCAGTTCCGCGCTGGTCCCCGCGATGTCGTGTTGTGAGGTCGACACCGATGGCAAAAAGCAGTGCGCCGGCAAAGAAGCCGAGTGGCAGAACCCGGTGTGGAAAGCGCTCGATTTTTCGATTGATGAGCCGCATTACTTTCGTTACTCCATCGAGTCGTCGGCCTCGGGCTACATTGCCAAGGCGGTGGGCGACTTGGATTGCGATGGCATCGAAGTCACCTACGTGCTGGAAGGAACGACTCAAGGCGGCAGTCCTTCGGTGACCCTGACCGTCCCGCCCCAGCACACCGACTGACGACCAAGCGACAGCGAATCGCAGCGCGACCAAGTGTCACAATGCATTAGTTCTGTGTCCACGGCATCCCCAATGTAGCCGTTGAGGCCGAGGACTTTTGGTGTTACCCTGAGAGGGTTGATGGCGCACTGGCGAATCGTGGCTAGCCTGCTCGCAAGCGGCGTCCTCGCATGTGGGCGGGTAGGTTTTGCCCCCACTAGCGCCAACGACGATGCGAATGACAATGGCAGCGGCGACGGCGATGCCAGCGGCACCAACGACGATGCCAACCCGGATGCCGTGCTGGATGCACGCAATTTTGGCGTTATGCCTTCGAATGGCTTAGTCGGGTATTGGCCGCTAGATGAGGGTACAGGCTCAGTTTCCGCTGATTTGAGCGGGTTCAATCGTCACGGGGTGTTGTTGAACATGGCACCCGAAGATTGGGTCACCGGCGTTAGCGGCACCGCAGTGCACTTTTCTCAAAACAATGCATTCCGCTTTGGCTGCGCGGGGACCAACTGTCCCGCATCGACCTACGCTGTTTCGCTGTGGTTCAACGCCGATGTGCTCAGTGGGACGTTGTTCAGCTACTATGCAGGCGAAGCCTTCTCAAATCCGAGCCAAAAGACCATCGCGTTCAGTTCGACATTTCTCCATTGCGGCCCTTCGACTTTGCGCAAAGGTGCAGCTCAGTCAATTTTTGTTACCAACCGCTGGTACCATCTGGTTGTAAATTATCAGGACACCACGAGTATCACGGTATTTGTCGACGGCATTGATGTGAGTGTGGACACCGACGACTACTGGAATTCCGGAGCTTTTTCGCTAGGTCGCCGCCTGGACGGCTCCAGCCCTTTACAATTTAGCGGCAGCATCGACGAAGTTGCCCTCTATGACCATGTGCTTTCCGCCAGTGAAATTGCAGCGCTGGGATCAGCGCGCCAGTAAATTTGCGCCTAGCGATCGTCGCACAGCGTGCCGAATCCAGCGTATATGCCGAGTTCGCGGTAAATGAGATAAGAAGCAAACTGCGCATCAAGCCACGTGAGTTTTTTGGCTTTGCCTTTCACATTCCAGGTAATTGTGCGCTCCTGATTTTTGTCTACGGTAAGGCGAATCTCGCCGGACTTGGTTTCAAATACCATGCCCGCCGCATCGTCAGCGACATCCAGCAACGGAAGCTGTTTGAGCTTGCCCCGCTTGCCGACGAATACTCGAAATCCACTGCCACCCAATTCATCACGCAAGCGATCGACAAAATAGTAGATGCCCGCGGCATCGCGCGCTAGCACTTCCGAGCGACGCACCCACCCCGAACTATAAAACGTCGCGTCGGCTAAAACCTTGGAAGTCTCAACGGAAGTTAGATAGGCCAGCGCAACAATGTCTTTGTCGCCACACGAAAATGTGAAGTTTCCTTTAAAAAATTTCAGGAACGTGCGCCCTTTGGGCCGCGCTCGCGGAGCCACCATCGGGGTTTCCATCTCAGTCGCGTCACCGTAGAATCCGAGCGTAACTTGTTCAAAAAACAAACGTCCGTTGCCGGCAAATACGCGCGGTCGTTCGATGCCTTCACGATACACCAGCACCGTTGTGTTCGATCCATGGTCGCGCAGCGCCGTTAGCTCACCTTTGATCGTCGCAGGATCGATGACCTGGAGCAGTTTAATATCCGCGGCCGATGGCGTTCCGGCCTGCACAAGCGCGGCCCCGGTGGCGCACCAGATGGCGAGCAACCACCCGACTAAGCCTAGGCCGGCACGTTGGAAGTGTCGCACTTGTTGCGATTCGAGCCTGGTCACCATCATTGCTCCTCATCTGCGGTGCCGAACTCACGGTCGACACGTAAGTCACGTTGAATCAAAAAGCGTCGCCTTCGGCAAATACCCGCAACTGCTACGCTACACAAAATGTCATCCTTGTTGGTCCTTCGCCAGATTCGCCATGTTGAGTCAGGGCGCCTGGGATACAGCATCGACGTTCGAAGGGGAGAATAACTCATTTGCTTCGATAGCTGAATGCATTTGAAGTTCAACGGACTGCACACGCCACGAAACGTGCAGTTCAGCGCTAGATCCGCTACCCTTGGCAAGTGACCGAGACGTCGACACGTGGCAGCCTTGGGGTAGGAGTGCAACTGGCAGGCACGTACACGATCGAGGGGCTGATCGGTACCGGCGGCATGGGGGCGGTGTATCTGGCTAGTCACGCCCGGCTGCCCGGCAAACGCGTTGCCATCAAAGTGCTTAACGCCGCGGTGCGCAATGCGGACATGTTGGCGCGGTTTCGCCGTGAAGCGCAAATAACGTCCAAACTCGGCCATCCCAATATCGTCGATGTCCTTGATTTTAATTCGTTAGAAGATGGCAGCCCGTACCTGGTCTTGGAATTTCTCGATGGCGAGTCACTCGCCGATCGCATGGGCCGCGGGCCCGTGGCGCTCGACGTTGCGCTTGCAGTGGCGCGACAAGTTGGGTCGGCGTTAGCCGCCGCTCATCGCGCTGGCGTGGTCCATCGCGACCTGAAGCCGCAAAACATTTTCTTAGTGCCGACCGAAGTCGATGGCTGCAGCACTCAAATCGCCAAAGTGTTCGATTTTGGCGTATCCAAGATTCTCGATTCGTTCACGGTGCAAACCCAAGAAAATCAAATTCTCGGCACGCCGCAATATATGTCGCCGGAACAAGCCACCGGGCGTTCGCCCGACATTGATGGCCGCAGTGACCAGTTCGCATTAGCCGTGATCGTGCATGAGATGCTCAGCGGCAAGCCAGCCTTTGCTGGCGACTCGATTCCTGCGCTGTTATTCAACGTAGTGTACGAACCTCCAGCGCCGCTTGAACAGGCGGCCCCCACGACACCGGCACACATACTCAACGCATTGGCCCGCGCCATGCAAAAAGATCCAAACTCGCGCTATGCCACGATGGAAGACTTTGTGCGCGAACTCACCGGCGTAATCCTGCCAGCGAATCGTAGTGTGCGCGTCAACATCCTTTCGCCCGAACAAGAATTTGAATCCGTGGCGGCTGCGCCGTCGCTAGTTACGGTCAACGCGCGGCCGCCTAACTCCACGCCGATCGGTCAACTTGCCT
>JAGPDK010000467.1 GCA_018057605.1 Kofleriaceae bacterium
CTTGCGGCATCACCTTCATCAAGCGCCGTTTTCGCCTTGACTAACAGTTCACGATACTTCTTTGATGGCGCGGCATCCGACGGCGACGACGCTGGCGATGCATCAATTACCTCGACAGCAATGGGGCTTGCATCCAACGGAAGTGGCGCATCGACCCCAGCATCAACAGCCGGCAGACCGCTGCTTACCTGCGATCCTGATTGCGGGAGTGGCTTGGTACCAGCGCTAGGCTTACGACACTTCATATACGCCATGCTGGCAAACAAAATACCAGCCAAGGCAAGGAGCCCAGCGACCACTGGGCCGCTGCTGCGCTTGCGGGTTGTGCCACCTGGAATATTCACCGTGCTTGCTGGGACTGGCAATTCGACCGTTCGGCGGGTCGACCCGACCACCGCGCCACCAGACTTCGCTGCATCAGCAGACGTAGTAAGTGCCGCCACGTCCGACGCAGGGATTTCACGAGTGATGCGACGAGGCAAAATGGTAACCATCTGCCGTGCCGTGCCATCTTTTTCACCAGCACCAGTCGCCGCCGATTTGGTAACTTCACCCGCAACTTGAGCGGTTTCTTTGCCAAGCGAAGAAATCATACGCATCGCCGACGTCTCAGTACGCCCGGTCTGACTCACCGGGGCGATCACACTGTCGACTGCAAGCACTGGTGAGGTGGTGTCTTCGGTACGGTCGATGACTTCCGCTGGCACAGCATCCGCAGGCTCGGACTCCGGCGCTCGGCCCGCCATGGGTACCATATCGCTGCCAGCAGACCCCGGCAGCTCGCCCATGGCAACGCGGGGCGCCGCCTTGACCAAGGCAATACGTGCCACCGCCGCCGGTGCATTTACTACCTGCGCGGTAGGCGACACGATGTTCGCTGGCGCACCCGCGGCGGCAGCAGTCGGTGCTTCGTCACGCGCGCTCGATAATGGCGGCTGAGTCGACCACCACTTCTGAGCCTCGGCGTCATCAATGGCAAAACCAGGATCGATGGCCTCGGCGGCGGCCACGGCTTCGTCGATCAGCCGCAGGCTTGAATTGCGAATCCCGCCAAGCAGTGGCCCCGGCCCAGCGTTTGACGATGATACAGGAGCCAACGCCGCCGCCGTGATCTTAGCCAACAGCACTGCTTGGTCATGCTGCTCACCGGTCATAATCGGCGTCGCTTGACGTGCAAATGGAGCCGGCGTCGGCTGATCGTCAAATGGAGCCGGCGTCACCTGCGGTGCAGACGGCGTTGGCGTAGTTGGCGTAGCCACCGCGAGTGGCGTCGGCTGCGCTTCAAACGGCGTTGGCGTGGTTTGCGTCCCGAACGATCCAAGCGTTGTCTGCGCAGCAAATTCCAACGGTGCAACCGCACTCTGCACCGGGGCTTGCAGTACGATTTGGCCCGACCTCGACGCACGCGCGTAATCATCGATCGGCCCACTCACCGCGCGAATGCGGCCGCTGCGCTTCGGCGCCACCACATCGTCGCCAGCGCTGACATCAACGAGGAGCCCTTCAAAATATAATCGCGCGATTACTTGCAAACATTCGAGGTCACCAAAGTCACAAGCATCTATGACTTCGATGAGTGAACGTTTACCGTCGATAAGTCGTAAGATTCGATTGTTGCTGTCAGGAATGTCACCTAAACGAGCAACCAACTCATCGGTATCCACTTCAAACTTGGCGCGCAGCGAAGGCAACTGTTCAAGTAACAGTGTCCATTCATCGAGGCGGCGCATCCCTTCCATCAGCAAGCCCTGCGAACTAACCGTGACCACCTCACGCCGTCGCACCGTTCGAAACATGACTTCAAAGTCGCCGTCGCTCCATGTCAGCAGCCGATAAACCGCGTCTTCACCCTGCAACGCGCCAGCTTCAGCATCAATTACCTTGCCGTCGCGGAAATAGATCGCAGCTTGTTGATCGCGTTCGCCAACAAATTGAATGACGCCAGATTTGCGAGAGACTTCGATGGTTTGGATGACGTCAACCACCGGCATATCGGACAAACGACCGACGAATCGCGTGCGCACATCTTTGCGCTCTTCAATGCGCGAGCGCTGCTTTTTCTGCAGCAAGATGCCAATGCGTGCAACGATTTCTTTAATATAGATTGGCTTGGTCAGGTAGTCATCGACGCCCAGTTCCAAACCCTTAATCTTGTACTCAATCGCAGTTTCTGACGTGAGAAACACAAACGGAATGTCTTGCCATTCTTCGTTGGCACGTACTTTTCGACGCAAATCAAAACCGTCACCGTCGTCAAAGCGAATTTCCGAGATGATTAACTCGGGCGCACGGACCAGCAGCTTATCCATCGCATCGCGAACCGTTTCCGCCGTAGTTACCAAAAAGCCGGCTTTACGTAACGACACTTCGAGCACGCGCAAACTGCGTGCATCGCCATCGACTAGAAGTAGAGTTTGCTTCGACACCAAGGACCGGGAAAAAATGGTAGCCGAACTAACGCGCCAGGTCACTTATCTGTCCGAAAAGTAAACGTGTTTAGCACTAACGGCGAGCTACCCCAGGTTGCGGTACAATAAGTGGGTGCAACTGCCATACGGTCATCGGCCGCTACATGTCGCGCTCGACGCCGCCATCCGACAGCGAACGACGCTGGTGCAAGCCCCAGATCTACCCACGCCAGTCGCCATTCCGGCATTGATCGAGGCTGCCCTTGCAGCGCCGAAGCTGATCGGCAACTCCTCACTGGAACGGGCCGCAGCAGGGGCAAAACGGGTCACAATCGTAGTCAGCGATGCCACCCGGCAGGAGCCGCGCGCAACGATGCTCAACGCCCTAATCCAGCGACTACCGACCGGGACGGCCATTACACTTGCGATTGCGACAGGCACTCACGGGCCCACAGCGGTCACCGCACTTGGCCTAGACGCATGGTTTGCCAACCATCACATCGCCGCGCTAGTGAACCACAACGGCCATCTAGATGCCGATTTGGTTGACCTCGGCTACACCGACGCTGGCACCCACGTGCGGCTGCACCGATGTGTCGTGGATACCGACCTAGTCATTGCTACCGGGATGATTCGCCCACATTATTTCGCTGGATTTGGAGCCGGCGTAAAAGCCATTTTTCCCGGCTTGGGCAGCAACGACGACATTCGGCAAAATCACCTCTTGAAACTTCACCCGCGAGCGCGGGCAGGCATCGTCGACGATAATCCATGTCGAATGGACCTCGAGGCTGCGGTTCGCCGCTTGCCAACGCCCACGTTTTTGCTCAACGGAATCACTGCAGCTGATCACCAAATCCATGGATTTGTTGCCGGCGATTTATGGCAAGCCTTTCGCGCGGGCGCAGACCGTTGCCGCGCATGGTGCACCGTGATGGTTGATCGCCCAGCACCGGTGGTTATTGCTTCCGACGTTTTGCCGGTTACTGCGACTTTATATCAAGCCTGTAAAATTGCCGCATCGGTCGCGCACCTGGTGGAACCCAACGGCCGCTTGATTCTGGTGGCCGAATGTGCCGACGGCACCGGGCCTGTCGATGTTATCAATCACGCAATTTACCAAAGCGGAATTGCGCCGCGACTGGCACCGGGCGTGACCATTGAACTGGTTTCTGGTTTACCAGACGAAGTGGTGGCCACAACATTTGCCAAACCATGTAACAAGGTGGAAGACTGCCTAGGCGCCGAAAGAATCCTACTTGTGCCCCGAGCCAGCTCTCTGATAATCGATTTAAAACAATGATTTCATTAAAGAAATATTGGCATGAAGCGAATTCATTTAATTCCCACAATAGCGTGTATGGGAATTTTTCAGACAAAATGGACAGCTATATTGAACTGTTTCTGAAATGGAACCGCGCGATCAACCTTTCCTCCGCGCGAGATCAAGCCGCTATTGCCGAGCATGTTGCCGATTGTTTCTACTTAGTGGCGCAGGTTCCGGCCGACGCAAAATCGGTACTCGATGTGGGCGCAGGAGGGGGCCTGCCTGGTGTGGTGTTGGCGATTGCGCGTCCCGACACCACCGTTTTATCGCTGGAGCCGGTGAACAAAAAACAAGCGTTTCTTCGAACGTGCGCCCGCGAACTCAAATTGGCCAACTACGACGCGCTGCCGCTTCGTCTCGAAGATCATAGCCCAGCGAACTATGACGTCGCCGTTTCCAGGGCAACATGGGATATCTCGGAATGGCTCGACATGGGGCTGGCTCGCGTCCGTCCTGGCGGCATCGTATTAGGAATGGAAGGCGCCCGAGCTGTTGCTCTCGATGGATTTACGGTTCGGCACACCTATGATTTCCTCGACAAGACCCGTGCGATCATCGCGCGTCAAAGGGCCTGATATTCACCACAACTGAGTTTTCTTTTGGAATTCCTGGTTCGCAATTGAGCGAGGTCAAAGCCATGCATAGCATGCTGAAGGCTTTTTGCGGGTGGCTTCATGCGGGCGGCTGATACCCGGCCGCAAGCTTTGCTCAGGCGGCCGGCTCTGCGCGGGTGGCCTGCGCGGGTGGTGGCCTGCGCGGGTGGTGGCCTGCGCGGGCGGCCGGCTCTGCGAGGGTGGCCTGCGCGGGTGGTGGCCTGCGCGGGTGGTGGCCTGCGCGGGGCGCGGCCTGCGCG
>JAGPDK010000067.1 GCA_018057605.1 Kofleriaceae bacterium
AAAACCGAGTATCAAAAATTCGCCCGAGGCCTGCACGATCCATGCGGCTCGGTGCGCATCCAACGCTTGAACTGGAACAGCAGTGAAGCCGCCGATCAACAACACCCAAGCGAGTTAGCGGTAACGCTCGGAGTCAACGTGTATAAGTTTGCACCAAGCAAACCGCATGGCAGCGCCTGCGCCACCGGTGGCAACTAGCCTGTGTTCACCTATCCTGACGACTACGACGTCATCATCGTCGGGGCCGGCCACGCCGGTTGCGAAGCGGGTCTTGCCGCCGCTCGCATGGGCGCGCGCGTGCTGGTGCTAACCGGCAGCCTCGATACCGTTGCCCATATGTCCTGCAACCCCGCAATCGGCGGTGTTGCCAAAGGTCACATCGTCAAAGAAATCGACGCGCTGGGCGGCGAAATGGCCAGCGTTATCGACGAGACCGGGATTCAATTTCGCCGGCTCAACAGTTCCAAAGGCCCAGCTGTGCGGTCAACCCGGGCCCAAGCCGACAAGCGCCGCTATCGCGATACAATGCGGCAACGGCTCGAACTGTGTCCCAACTTGGCGCTGCGCCAAGGCGAAGTTGCGGCGCTGGGTATCGAGGCAGATAGTCGCGGCGGCGACAACCACAGCGGCCGGCAACGAGTGGTGGGCGTCGAAACCACCATGGGCGTGCGTTACCGTGGCCGCGCGGTGATCTTAACCACCGGCACATTTTTGCGTGGCGCGATTCATGTCGGCGAAGCCAAATCAGCGGGCGGCCGTGTCGGCGAAGCGCCGTCGATGGGCTTGTCGGGTTCGTTGGCCTCATGCGGGTTTCCGCTGGCACGCCTGAAGACCGGCACACCGTGCCGCATCGACCGCAAAACCATCGACATCAACGGACTTGAGCACCAACCCGGCGATGAACCAGCGCCGATGTTTCGCTGGACCGGGGCGCTGCCCAATAACCCCCGGCTGCCACAAGTGCCGTGCTGGGTTACCTATACCAGCGAACGCACCCACGCGATTATTCGCGACGGCTTGCATCGCTCGCCGATGTTTCGCGGCGAAATCGAGGGCCGCGGCCCACGCTATTGCCCCAGCATCGAAGACAAAGTTGTCCGGTTTGCGGACAAAGACCGCCATCAAATCTTCCTGGAGCCGGAGAGCATCGAATGCGGGCTGCAGGGCCACGGCGAAGTGTACCCCAACGGTATTTCGACCTCGTTGCCCTACGATATCCAGCTCGCGTTCCTGCGCACCATCGAAGGGCTTGAACATGCCGAGATGACGCGGCCAGGCTACGCCGTGGAATACGATTTTATCGACCCCCGCGAAGTGCTGCCAACGCTCGAAACCAGACGCGTCGCCGGGCTGTACAACGCCGGTCAAATCAACGGCACCTCAGGCTATGAAGAAGCCGCCGTCCAAGGATTATTAGCCGGAATCAACGCAGCCGCGGCACTCGGCTTTGGCGCAGGCGATCGCGAACCGGTTATTTTGCGCCGCGATCAAGCCTACGCCGGCGTGCTGGTCGACGATCTGGTCACCAAAGGCACCAAGGAGCCGTACCGCATGATGACCGCGCGCGCCGAGTTTCGGTTGCTGCTGCGCGAAGACAATACGGTCGACCGCTTGCTTGGCATCGGGCGCAAACTGGGCTTGGTCGATGATGCCCGTTTCGCGCAATTTGAAAGATGGCAGCAGGACCTTGCAGCGGCCCTGCACCGTGCCCACAGCGCGAGCTTTCTCCCGTCCGACGCCGTTAACGCCGCGCTGGCCCGGTTTCAATCAGCCCCGGTGCGCGATCGCCGCGCCACGTTGGCCGAATTGCTGCGCCGGCCCGAACTCGACTACGCCGCCGTGGCCGAGATCGCCCACGCCGCCGGATTGGGCGCTTCGGAAATCCATCCGGCCATCGCCGAACGCGTTGAAATCGAAATCAAGTACGCGGGCTATTTGGGCCGGCAACTCGCCGACGCGCAAAAGCTCGAACGCTCCGATGCCGTGGATGTGCCCACCGACATCGATTACCGCGTCATCGGCGGCTTGTCCCATGAAGTCATCGAGAAGCTCGAAGCCATCCGGCCACGCTCGGTAGGCCAAGCCTCGCGCATCAGCGGCATGACGCCGGCCGCGATGTCGATTCTACTTACGCACATTGGCATGACGAAACGCCGGCAAGCTCTGGTAGGCTCGCCGCAGGATGAAGCTACGTAACTCAGGTTTATTTTTCGTTGCGCCCTTGGCGCTTGGAGCGGTGGCCGCAACAACAATGCCGCAGCAGGCTCGAGCTGGTGGCCTATACCTGCCGGGCACCGGGCCCATCTCGACGGCCCGCGCTGGCGCCGCCGTTGCTTCGACCGACGACGGCGAAGCAATTTCGCTCAATCCAGCCGGCCTGGCCAATGTCGCCGGTACCCAGATAACATTGGGCAGCGCCTTTGTTTCCCACTCTCAGTCATTTCAACGCAACGGCACGTACGATGCCGTCGACGGCAAGAACCTGCCCTGGGCTGGCCAACGTTATGCCACCGTGACCGACCAGGCCAAACCTGCGATCGGTTTTGGCAGTTTTCAAGCCGTCCCGCTGCTGGTGGTTACCAGCGATTTGGGCGGCAAACTCGGCAAGTTGCGCGCCGCGGTTGGCGTGTTTGCACCAAGCGCCTATCCAACGCGTGACATGGCAGGGAATTACCAGATCGACGATCCAACCAACCCGCCACCACCTAACCGCTACGACATCTTGTCGCAAACCGGCGCGGTCGTGCTGCCTAGCCTTGCGCTGGCGTACCCGATTCTGCCCAACCTGCGCGTCGGTGCACGTTTTAGCTGGGGCCTTGCCGAAGTTGAATCGCGCCAATTTGTGTGGGGCTTAGTCAATTATCAAGAATGGGTCGGCAACGACACCGACTTCCTGCTCAAAGCCAAAGACAATTTCGTTCCGGTTGGCCAACTCGGTGTGCAGTATGAACCGACGCCAGCGATCGAACTTGCAGCGCAATACACCTCGGCGGCCACCATTGGTGCAAGTGGCGACGCAATCAGCACGCCAAGCGCGCAACTTGATTTAGGCATGCCGTTAGTCATTGAAGCCGTACCCGACGCTGACGCCCGCTGCAGCACAGGTGGCACGGCAGCTGTGCAAAAAGGCTGCGTCTATTTCGACTTACCGATGACCGCCAGCTTGGGCGGTCGCTACAAGTTCTTCGACCAACGCAACACCATGCGCGGTGACATCGAGCTCAATCTACACTGGGAAAACTGGGGCAGCGCAGCCGCTAGCGATTACCTCGTGGTGGTCGACAGCATCGTCAACAGCATCACGCTCAAAGATGTCTTCGTGCGACATGGCCTCAAAGACACCTACGCCTTTCGGCTAGGCGGCAGCTATATCGTCCCGATGGCCAACAATGCCATCACCGTCCGTGCCGGCGCTGGCTACGATACTGCCGCTGCAAAATCGGGATGGGAACGTGTCGACTACGACGGTGCCGCGAAGACCACGCTAACGGCGGGTGCATCTTACACCATGCCGCGGGTGCGCTTTGACCTGGGCTTGGGTGCGGTGCTGCAAGGCACGCGCAACGTTGGTGGCGACTGCAACCCGACCTTGGCCGCGCCAAACTGTGGCGATGGCAGAACCGCCGTCGGCGATCGCACTGGCGTTGACCCGGTATTACCGGTGGTTGTCGCTGCCGCCCAGTTTGAGAATCCGGTAAATCACGGCGTATATAAATCTGGCTACTTCATGTTCATGCTCGGCGTTTCAACCTGGTTCTAAACATGACAACGTTTGATCAATTCAGTGGCACCAGCACCTACATCGCGTCCGATGATTTGCGCCATGCCGTCAATGTTGCCGTCGCACTTGAAAAACCGCTCTTGTTGCGCGGCGAACCCGGCACCGGCAAAACCTTGCTGGCCGAAAACGTCGCAGCGGCCCTCGCGCTGCCCTTGCTGCGTTGGCACGTGAAGTCGACGACCAAAGCGCGTGACGGCTTGTATGTCTACGATACCGTCGCGCGCTTACACGACTCGCGCTTTGGCGGCCATGAAGTCAAAGACATCGAGAACTACATCAAACTTGGGCCGTTGGGCCAAGCCTTGGCCGCAACCAGCCGCCAGGTGTTGCTCATCGACGAAATCGACAAAGCCGACATCGAATTTCCCAACGATTTATTGTTGGAAATTGATGCCATGCGATTTCACATCGACGAAACCGGCCGCGACGTGGTGGCCAAGCATCGCCCCGTGGTCATCATCACCTCGAACAACGAAAAAGAATTGCCCGACGCATTTTTGCGGCGCTGCGTTTTTCACTACATCGAATTTCCCAACCGCGAGTTGATGGCGAAAATCGTGCGGGTACATCATCCCAAAATCGAAGATGCGGTGCTCGATCACGCCCTCGACGTATTTTTCTCGCTGCGCGCAACGCCTAAAATTCGCAAGCGGCCCACCACCTCCGAACTCATCGATTGGATTTGCGCACTCAACAAAGCTGGCGTTGATCTCAAAAAGGTCGGCGGCGGCATTCCATTTTTGGGCACCCTGCTCAAAACCGAGCACGACATGGAAATGCTCGGCAAGCGCGCCAAAGCCTAAGCACCAGCCAAGACCAACGTGTTCATCGACTTTCTATTCACGTTGCGAGCGCACAAAATCAACGTGTCCACCCACGAGTGGATGACCTTGATGGAAGGCCTTGCGAAAGGTCTGCACGATTCAACCATCGACGGTTTTTATCGCTTGTGCCGGACGATCTGCGTCAAAGACGTCGCGCAATACGACGCCTACGATCAGGCGTTTGCCGAATATTTTCGCGATGTGGTGCGCGATGCGGCGACGATGACCCAACAGTTACAAGATTGGCTCAACAATCCTGCGCTACGCAAACAACTCACGGATGCACAACGCGAAGCACTGCAGGGCCTCGACATCGAAAAGTTGCGCGAACTGTTTGAACAGCGGTTACGCGAGCAAAAAGAACGCCACGATGGCGGCAACAAGTGGATTGGCACCGGCGGTAGTTCACCGTTTGGCTCAGGTGGCGAACACCCGACCGGGATGCGCATCGGTGGCGGTGGCAGCCGGACCGCGATGCAGGTTGCCGATGAGCGGCGGTTTCGCGAATACCGCAAAGACGTCATCCTCGACGTGCGCCAGATCGATGTCGCACTGCGCGGCTTACGCCGACTCGGCCGCGAGGGCGCCGACGACGAATTAGATTTAGCAGAAACCGTCGACAAAACCTGCAAAAATGCCGGGGAGATCGAGGTGGTATTTCGACCGCCGCGCCGCAATCGAGTCAAGGTCATCTTGCTCATGGATGTTGGCGGCTCGATGGATCCGCACAGCGACCTGATGAATCGCATCTTCACGGCTGCCTCGCGCGCTGGTCGCTTCGCAAAATTCCGCAGCTACTATTTCCACAACTGCGTGTACCAAGCGGTGTATGAGGACGCGTTGTTTCGCAAACCGGTGCCCATCGCCGATTTACTGAGCACCAGTGATCGCGATGAAAAGTTAGTCGTCGTCGGCGATGCCCTGATGCATCCCGCCGAATTGCTCGAACCCGGCGGTGCATCATATTATTATTCTAACAACCGGTCCACCGGCCTCGATTGGCTCCGCCGGCTCAGCGGTCATTTCCGCAGTGCGGCCTGGCTCAATCCTGAACCCGAGCGTTACTGGCCGGGCACCACCATCGAGCCGATTGCGTCGGTGTTCGGCATGTGGCCACTGTCACTCGACGGCATCAACGGTGCAGTGCGCTACTTGGTCCGAGGTGGGGCGCGCCCGGTAGTTGGCAATCCAGCACGCTGGACCCCGAAGGCGTAGCAATCCGCTGTCACTGTCGCGATAGTTCGGCTACTTCGTCATCTTGACTTCAACGTCGAGTTCGCCTTTTTCAGTCCAATTCAACGACACTTTTTGTGGCGCATAATCCTTGAGGCGCAGTTCAATTTGTTTCACGCCTTCCATGTCCACTTCGGCCAAGGTGCATGGCGTGCGATTGCGATACTGCCCGTTGATGTAGAGTTCAGCGCCCGCTGGCAGCGTAGTCACTCGAAGCACGCCAGTAATCGGTGTCATAATCGCAGTCACCGGAATTACCCCGCCAGCTTTGGGGACTTCAATTTTGGTTTTGTACGGTTTGTGCCGTACCAACTCCAAGACCAGTTCGTGCGACGAGCCCACCGATAGATTGTTGATGGTCAGCGGCGTGATGTTGCTAAGCTTTTGACCATCAACGGTAACCGCCGCACCGGCCGGCACGGAATCAACCCGGACCGCGCCCTGCACCGTCGCAGCTTTCCGCGTCGACTTCACAATCAAAAACGTTGCGACGGCCGCAAGCGAAATTGCCGCAATGCCAGCTAACACCAACAAAATCATGCGCGGCTTATTACTTTCAATCCGATAGTGCGCGGGCAGCTCATCGTTTTCGTTTGTCGAATATGCGAGCGAGCCTGCTTGCGGCACAAAACCAACACCACTCGAAGCTGCACCTTGTTGCGGGTAGGGTTGCCCGTACATTTGATTCGGTACTTGACCGGCTTGATATGGATACGGGTTGGCAACGACGGGCTGCTGGCCCGATTGATACGGGTAGCCACGGTTACCCATCGGCGCCTGGCCGGGTGCGGGCCCACCTTGGGATCCGTACGGATTGCTCACTACTGGCTGCTGCCCGGATTGATACGGGTAGCCTTGATTGCCTATCGGCGGCTGGCCAGGTGGTTGGCCGGGCGCCGGCCCCGCCAGCTGGCCACCTTGATGGCCGTACGAATTATTCACAACTGGTTGCGGCCCCGTGGGGTTCGGATACCCCCGCCCGCCCATGGGATCCAAGGGTTGCCCGTACGCTGGTGCCTGGCCTGGTTGATAAGGATATGGATTATGCACCGCCGGCTGTTGGCCCGACTGATACGGGTTGTGTCCGCCGGGCGGTTGCCCCGCTTGGTAGGGCACCGAACCAAACGCCGCACTACTCATCGGTGGCGGCTCAGTTTGACCGTACGGAGTTACAATGCTGTTGGGCATTAACGGCAACGGTACGGATTCACCCGGGGCAGATCTTGGTGCCGGCGTCGCCACCGCAGCTGGTCGAATCGACGGCATCGGCGTCTTGTTGTTAGAATGGACGATAGCCTGCAGCACCGACGGTGTTTCCACCGCACCCGGCCCCGAGACCATACCTTGAGCAGGGGTCCGTCGCGACGGCCGCGGCTTACGTAACTCGCTGATACTCGGCGTCGGATTAGACGCCGCCAATGCGGCCGGCGGTGGTCCTGGCTTGACCGGTTTGCTTGCCGCAAATTCGAGCATGTCGCTGGCCACCGTTGGTTGCTCGTCGTTCGGTGCAAAATCCTCAACATAGCGATGCCCACTGATATCGACGGCAGAAGTCGCGAGCTCGCCGCGCTCCGCATCAAAGTCTTTGGTTTCATCCATGTGCCGATCAGCAGTTGGCACGTCGTCTTCGTTGACCTCTTCACCGGCAAGATCTGGGACCGAAAATCCAGGCGCAGAAATCATCGTGCGTTCACCACGATCTTCAACCTCATCGTCGATATCTTCGATGACCGGCTGCGCCCGCATCTGGGGCGGCGGCGTATTGGCAATCGTGCTCGCCGCGATCCATGGTTGTTTGGCGGCGGCCTTCGGTGCGGCTACCGCTGCAGCGGCGGGAACCGCAGCCGGCCGTGCCACGGATGGCGCAGGCCCGCCCGCACGCGGCGCCACGGCGCGCGGCAGCGCCTCATCGCGACTCTCAATTTCGCGAGTTTCATCGTTTGGATCGCGTGACCGACTTGGCACCGGCCGCGCCGAGGGCGTTGGACCGACCACATTGCGCGGCGCACTTGGAATTGCTGCCGCCACCACAGGTGGCGTTTGAGGCGAGCCCGACCGTCGCACCGAAGGAATACCCAGGCCCCCGATCTTAGGTATTGCGGCTTTGATGGGCGGCACCGATGCCGCCACCACCTGCCCGCTGGCGACGGCCTGGCGTGCGACCGGTGCCGCCGCAACCGGCGGATCGATCCGACTCGGCTTCAAGTCGCTGATTCGAAACAACACGCTGTTTTCATCGTGCAAATCAACGCGTTCACGCAACAAGTCATTGGCGGCCAGGGGCTGCGTCGAAGTAGGACCACTGCGCTCTTCGGATTGGTCCGTCGCCGAAACTTCGATAGGTTCACCGACAGTTTGTCGGAGCAACTGGACCAGCTTGTTGCTGTTGAACGTCGGCGCGTAACTATGCAAAAACCGTTCAAGGTCAACCGCCATATCGGCCGCGCGTTGATAGCGCTCATGCGGATTTTTACGCAACGCTTGCATCGCGATGCGCGCCAACTCAGGCGGGCAATCACGGCGAATTGTAGTCGGCGGTTGAATGTCCGCCTTCCGGACCATTTCAAGCAGTTTGTGCAAGTTCTCTTCGAGATAGAGCATCTGCCCGGTGATCATTTCATACAGCACGATGCCAGCGGAGAAGATGTCAGAACGCAAGTCGACGACATCTCCCCACGCTTGCTCCGGCGACATGTAGTAGTACTTGCCTTTGATCACCCCTGCGGCAGTTTGTTGTTCTTTGAGCGCCGCTTTAGCGATGCCAAAGTCGACGATTTTGACTTCACCGCTGTAGGACACCAATACATTTTGCGGTGAAACATCGCGGTGCACGATACCCAACGGTGCCCCGGCCGCATCGCGTTTACGATGGGCGTAATCCAAGCCCGATGCCATACCTTGGGCAATCGCCGCGGCGCAATCGAATGGTAAATAGACATCCTTTTCCGATGCGGTACGCAGGATCTTATAAAGGTCCGCGCCGTTCACGTACTCCATCGTAATGTAGTAGGTGTCACCAACCCGACCCAAATCGAAGGTGTGCGCGATGTTCGCGTGATTTAGTTGCACGGCGATTTTCGCCTCATCGACCAGCATCAGGATGAACTGCTCATCCTCGGCGAAGTTCGGATGAATCATTTTGATGGCGACATATTTATCGTAGCCGGTCACGCCTTTGGTCCGGGCCAAATGCACTTCGGCCATGCCACCTACGGCCACCCGTCGTACCAGGCGGAACGGTCCAAAATCGCGTTCGCCGTTGCTCATACATCCTCCGCGTTGGGGAATGAGGGTTGCGCTTTGAGCGGGCCTTGGGCCAATTTATCGGCATTTTCTGGATGCACAAACATACCAACCATCCGCAGCGGCGACTTGGCACCGCGATCAAATGAGCACACCACCTCGGTAGCGACGCCATACGCAACATTCACCACGTAGCTCGCAGCCGCATTCGCAACCAAGTATACGCCCAAGCCCGCACCGTAGGTTTTACGGTCAATTTGGTTAGTTGAGTGAATACATTTTTCGATGTATGCCAAAATCGTATGCTTGGCTAGCCAACCAAATCGATCTCGAATCGCCACCACAAAGTGAGCTTCCGAAGCCGCATAACGAATCGAAACCGGCCGCGGCGATTGCCCGGTAGTTCGGTCGTGTGGGTCGACCTGCGCGAAAACTTGTCGGCCTTGGTCGTCAACCGGTGCGTCGTACAGTGCGTTCATCAACAATTCTTCGCACACCGTGCCAATCGCATTGCGTACCTGCCGCCGCATGCGCGACGCCTCGGCAAAATCGAGAATGGCTTGAATCGCTTGGCCGCGACCGGTGAAATCTCGCAACCGCACGTAATGCACAGGTGTGCCTTCGGGCAGATATTTCTCGATGCCAAAAATATCGCCGGTCAGCAGCTTTTGCGCGGTGATATAAACACCGTTGTCGAGCTCGTCACCAACGATGACATGATTAACGCGAGCGTCGCGCATGTATTGCGTTAGCTGGGTTAACGAGGCGGTTGGCACAACCAAGCAGACTTCGGCCCGGGCACCCAACTTGGCGTACAGTGGCTCCAGCTCGGCGACATTGCCGCTGGTCGACACAAAAACACAGCGATGCGGAATTTCCTGGGCCGCAATGGCCTCTACCGATACCACCGCATCGACCTCAGCGCCTGCGCGTTCGAGCGCCGCGATCATTCGTCGCAACGTGTCCAAGTCGCTCGAAACTGCAAGCACGCGTCTTTTAGACAAGATTCTCCACCGTTAGTAAGAATACATCGCGCTGACGTACGCGCGAAAGCCCTCATATGGGTTAGGCAAATACTCTAGCCGCGGTTCGTAGTCGTAGAATGCATCCGGTTGGTAGAAATGCCCCTTCAGCGCATTATAAACGGTCGCGTTAATCGCAAACCGTTTCATGGGGGTCCAGGTGAGGCCAGCCGAAAGTTCCGCGGTAGCGGGCAATCGATCCATGACGAGATCCGTGGTCTGAGCCTCCGATGAGCGGACCGCGACGCCCATCGCGCCATAACCGTTGTCACGATATTCCACCAAGCGGTTCGGGTCCTCCGCGGCACCAGCGATGCGCATGTTCGAAGTTGCGGTGACTTTGCCGTCCAGCAAGTTCCACACACCTGCAAGGTTGAACCAATGCTCAGGCATGTTGCGCAACCGGCCTTTATCGCTGGTGGTACCTTGTAGGTACGAGTAGCTCAACTCCATGCGGTGGCCACCTTGCACGTACAGTTTGGCCAACAACTCACCAGTGATCAGGGCGCGACTGCCGGTATTTTTGTACTGCGACGACTGGATCTGGATCAGGTTGGTCAACCGTGTGTAGGCGGCGTCAGCCCGAAAACTCAATTCACGAATTCGCCGGTCGCCTTTGAAAATCCGGGCGTTCACTTCAAATTGGCTTGCGTCTGATTTTTCAACGGCCAACTCAGGCGGCGATGCAAACTGTACGGCAACGCCATTCGAGGCAGCGTTGTTAAATGCGGGTGGGCGGAAACCCTGGGCGTAGTTAACCTTGGCATACCAGTTCGGAATAAAATTCCACACCGCCGTAGCAGCCAACGTTGCATTGAGTGGATACGCCAACTTGCCCAACGCTGCGGGTGCCACTTGGAGCCGCGCACCAGCGTCGAGCATTAAGGTCTTTTTGGGTCGCCACTGCGGATTGACGTACGCGCCGAAAACCGAGCGCGACGCTTCGAACGAGAACACCAATGGGCAACCCTCAAGCAACTCAACGTTGCCGGTGGCGGGCTCATATTTGCGTGGGCACAACAGCGGCAGCCGCGTAATCGGTTGCGGCCCGGTGAACACCACTTGACTCCCCGTACCTAAGGCCCGGTCGGTATCAACCGGTTTCCATTCGGAGAACGCTTCAACGCCGTATTGGATCCGCAACGCCTTTGCGGCTTGCACGTTACCATCAATGTTGGCACCAGCACGGTAACTGGTGTTGTCGACGATGAAGTTGGCCCCGCCTACAACCAACGGGCTTGGCGCAAGAATCTGCAACGGCGAAAAGCCGCGAGCAAATTCAACAAAGTAGGCTTTCGCGGTCAACCCGGCTTTGCCTTTGGCAAATCGCGTACGGTACTCCGCCACCGCATAACGATCAAAAGCGTCGGCTTGGAATTCCCGGCTGGTCCCCAGCGGATCGATACAGCCCACCGGCGGATTTTCGACTGAGCACGCAGCATCACCTGGAATGGTCGACCGAATTGGCGTGCCAGCAAGTGTCGCGTATTGCTGTTTGGCACCAAATGGATACGAGACCCGCACCTGCAACTTGCCAACCGACAGCTTGCCATTGAGGTTAACCAACAGCGAACGACGCGGGTCCGCCATCGTTAACGGACCATAGATGCTCGGCCCGTTCGGCTGCGGTGACGATTGGTTGGTCAACAGTTGCGGCAGTTCAACGCCCATGCCCTGATATGAATCGACGCTGCCATGCAAAAACAGTTTGGCCCGGCCATTGCCTAGATTGGGGTTGCCGTACATCGCATAAGCGTGGGCGTTGCGTCGATCGCCAAGTCCGCCACCCAAGCGCGCGCCCACTTCGATGCCTTCGACGTCGTCGGCATCTTTCGTGATGACGTTGAGAATGCCGACCAAGGAGTTACTGCCCCAGAGCACACCACCTGGACCGGTAATCATTTCGACCCGCTTGATCAACTCCATAGGCTGGACCCGACTGGTCGCAGCACTATTGATGTTGGGATCAAACAGCGAAAGCGAGTCGTGCAAAAACTGGACGGCTTGGGCTTGCCCGCGGACCAACGGCACTTCCAGATTGCCGTGTAACAATCCAGCGCGATACCAGCCCGGCACCGTGTCGGCAATTTGTTGAATCGTAACGAACTGCCGGTCGCGAATTTCGTCGGCGGTCACAATGGTTACAATGGCCGGCGCCTCTTGCACCGTGGTGACGCCCTTGAAGGCACTTTGCACAATGTTGGCCAAGTCAATTTCGAAATCATCCGCAGCGGACGAAGCGTCGGCACCGACTTCCAGCATCACCGGGGTGCCTGCATCTTTCGCCCCGTCGGCGGTGGCAGGCACGCCTTCGGTGCCGGGCTCGAGGATCACGGTTGGAACTGCAATATCGGCGGACCCCGTCGCTTGGTTTTCCGCGTAGGCCGCCGTGAAGCCAGCGAGCCCCGCCAACGTCGTTACCAGTGCAAGGCCAGCGCGCCCGCGCCATCCGCCAGGCCCGAGCTGGACCGTAGTCGCCACTGGCGGTGTTGATGCATGAGTTGATGCAATGATCATCTTGGATGGCCTCATGGTGTACGCGGCTGCACCTTCATGAAGTCAACACGTTCGTTGACGGCATCGGTTGCCACACTGCTATCGAGCGGTCGATCCGAGCCGATGCCAACGGCTTGGAGTTGCGCCACCGGCACGCCCTGCGAAGCCAAATGATCTTTGATGGCCAACGCGCGTCGCAATGCGAGTTCTTTGTCTTTTTTGCGTGCAGCCGTAATCGCTGGAACAGTCTTCGACTTGGTCGATAGTGGTACGTGCACTTCAACCCTAATCATCAGCTTCTTATCATTGATGATTGCGGCGACCTGCGCGAGAAGCTGCTTCCCTGCAGGCGTCAATGCATTGCCACGAAAAGACACCTGTGCGCCTTTAAGATCTATGCGATCGTTGCGATCTTCGACGCCGCCCGACCCTTTGCTGTCAGGACAACCGTCATCGTCGTCGAGATTATTGATGGTTTCAGGATCGTTGGGACACTTATCATTGGCGTCAGCAAAACCATCGCCGTCGTTGTCATCGTCGGGACAGCCATCATCATCTTCAAAACCGTCACCATCTTCTTTAGCATTTGGGCAACGATCGATGTTGTCGGCGATTGCATCGGTATCATTATCGGCATCGGGGCAACCATCATCATCTTGAAAGCCGTCGCGGTCTTCAGCTTGCGCTGGACAGCGATCGATGGCGTCGGCAATACCGTCGCCATCGTTGTCGAGATCGGGACAGCCATCGTTATCTTGGTAGCCATCACGGTCCTCAGGCTCGTCCTTGCAGCCATCAGAACCGTCCGGAATTCCATCACCATCGCGATCGGCTCGGCCAAGTTCACCAACGCCAGCGAGTTGCGGCGACCACACCACGCCAGTGCTGACGCGGAAATCGTCACCTCGCGCACCAACTGCACCTGCCCCAATCATCAATTGCGCCGACACGCTCGCGTTGACGCGCAGCGTGAGCCCCATATTTGCTAACAAGGTGAAGTCACCCGATTTCGCATTTGCAAAATAATCGGAGCTTTGCAGCGAAGCGCACTTGGCCCCGCTGTACAAACTGCAACTGCCGTAGCTCACGGCCCCCGGCAGCGGGATAAACGCCTGGACTTCGGCGCCGATCACGGCCCGCGGCGTAGCTTCGAATTGAGCGCCCAGGCCGGCAATTAATTCCGAGCCGACGTCAAGGAAGGCTTTGGCATCATCGACGGTCTCGGTTGGGTTTTGCGTGTCATAACTTTCGAGCACGGTGCGTTGTCGAAAACGCGCGCCAATGTTGGCAACGATGCGCGTGGCACGCACGGCGTCGAGGCGCCGGTCGATCGCCAGCTTTGGTTCAAACACCATGGTCGAGTCACCCAGCAACATTTCGTCTTCACCAAAGGGCAGCGACACGGTGCTAAGAAACGAAATCGCGGTCAATTGGCCTGCATACAAGCGGAACTTACCGCCCAGCCGAACATCTAGCGGACCGGCTAAACCATCGTCGAGATACCCTCCGGATGGATCGATGTTGGACAACGGCCGCAGGGCGATAAGGCCGGTTGATTTGCCCACTGGTCCAGCCGCGCTGTACCGCGCCCGCGAACCGTAGCCCGCCGCGGTCGACGTACGAAACGCCGCAACGTTGAAGCCAAACCCAAACCACTTCGATAGCGTCATCGCAAATGCCATGTCGACGGTAGCGGTTGTACCAAGGACCGAGTCACGGCCGGTGTCACCGCGGTCCGGACCAATGCCAGGCACGGCAACGTCGAGCGGCGACTGCGCGTAACTAACCAGCACTTTCCATGAAATGTCACGCACCGGCATGAGCCGCGCACCATCAAGCATGTACACGCCTGTGGTGTCGTACGACTGCCGAAACATCACGGAATCAATCCCCCCTGTACTATCAGCAAGCGTAGCCCGACCTAGGGCAACAACCCACATCGACGTCACAGCGAAAGTCCACGCCGCAGTTCGGCACTTCGGCATACGCATCAGCGGGACCATTTCTGGCCAATGCAATGAACTGGGCGACGAGGTTGGACCACCGCTGAACCCATCGCAACGCTCGCAAGGATGAGAGGCCATCGCCGCCTAGAAATGGACATTGTCTTCATCCAGGTCCGCAAAAATCGCCATCGTGGCGTTAATGGCAGCATTCGTACTCGAGGTAAGTTGAACTTTTCGAACGCCCCGGGTAATCGTGCGCGCATTGCCATACATGTAAAGCTGCCCAAACGGCGAACGCTGGGCAGCCGGCACCGAGGCGGGGTAATCAGGCTCGCCATCGTTGTTGGCGTCGTCGTATTGCCAATACACTGCAAATGCGTCGAAACCCCTCAGGGCTTCATCAACGAAGAATTGCGAGCCACCGATGCCGCTTGCATTTATTGGATTTCGGCCCACCACAACGCCGGCATAAACGCCATTGAGCGGCGACGCCAAGATGCTATCGCGACCTTCGTAGAAGTCTGGATGTGCGGCCCAAAATTCTTGGCAGCGTAATAACCGGACGTTATTGGATTCGTCGTCGGCACAGGTCGCTGGCGGAATCAGCATTGGGTCAAAGTCCGCGGCGTCAGCGCATTTGGTGCCGATAACTGGGTAGGTCGCCGCCGACGCCGAGGTGATCGCTTTGATCTGGCCACCGACGAGGTTGGCGCGACGGACCCGCTCCACTGCCGTTGCTAACTCGATCTGCTCGATTTCCGTCGAATCAGGTGGCGGGTTGGTAATGTCAACAATGCCGGTGTCGCGGGCGATGCGATTCGCGAACTCGAAAATATGCACGCCACGATATTTCGAACGCCGATCTTCCTCGATCAAACACGGCGAAGCCAAATCTAGGACGGGTTGGATTTCGAAACGCTGCACCTCAAACAGGGCCGATTCAGTAACCACGCCAAATTCGTCTTTGGTTTCCTCGATAGCGTACAAACTGAAGTAAGCATTGGCAGGCACGTTGCCGGCCACCAATGGCACCCCCGGCCGGTCTTGGGCTGGAATTGCAGCGCCAAAATCGATTTGCACGTTCGAGCCTTTGAATTCGTCGGTGCACCCCGCGGTGCCAGAGCTGCCCAACATCGCCAACGCTGCCGCCGCGATGCTGGCCCTGACCAACGACAGCTGCAATGGCCGCGAAGAGCCAGCCGGCAGGCTACTACCCTGCCTGGAACTTGATGGCTCAGATTTGGCTGCGTTCATAAAATTACAAGACCAACATCCCGCCGTTGGCAATTAAAATGATATCGGCCGACCGACGTGGGGTCAATTCGGCGACCGAATACTTTGTACTTCGTGGGCGTTTGTTCGATTTGTCACCCGGCAGCGCGGGCACGGCTGCCACCCCGGGCACTACCGCGCGTCGGGTTGAGC
>JAGPDK010000068.1 GCA_018057605.1 Kofleriaceae bacterium
GCGCTGGGGTTTGCATGACCAAAACGGTGGCCTCGCTCCCCAGCGTTCGCTGGGGGCGCTCCATGTGGGCGGCCCTGCGCGCTTTGTCGCCTATGATCTCTCGCTGCAACTTGTCACCGCTGTTCGCCTGGCCGCTGCATCATGGCGCACCGTCGGTGATCGACCTCGCGCCCCAGCGTTCGCTGGGGGCGCTCCATGGTGGGCCGATCACGGCCGCCGCGCCGCCATCAGTATCGCGCTCAACCTGCGTGAAGGTTCGGCGTACTTCGCCGGTCATGGAGCGAACCAGCGCACGTTACTCGCCCGCTTTTTGCTTGGATCATTCATTGGCCGATCCTGGCTAACTAAAACAGCGTAATGCCAACACCGAGTCCAAGCCCGGCAACATCATCGGTGCGATCGACCATGGGAGTTGGGTTGGCTGCCGTGGCCGTTACAGTTCGAGTTCGTTCGAAGTACTCAGCGTAGATTTCAATGAAGCGACCAGCGCTGCCTTTGCCGTAACGATACCAAGCGGCAGCGCGCAACGTGCGGGTATCAAAGTCGCCGACCGCGTCACCAAACGCACTGCTCGCCGACGGCGGTGTCCACTGCGCGCTGGCTTCGAGGTCTAACCGATCTGGAATCACGACCAATGCGCCACGGCCACGAATGTATCCAAACGCTTGTTGATTCCCGATGCCAACCCCGAACGATCCGCCGAGGCGCAACGACAGTGGCTGCCCACGGCCAATGTTGAAAAACGTAACCGGAAAACCAAATCCAACGTTGACGTCGGTCGGGCCTGTGCGGATGCTGGCAAATCCCTCGATGCCATGCATGTTGCCGTACAGCGACGGCATGCCGAGGAAAACTCCTTCGAATGCCAGCACCGCGCCGGTGCTGGACGTCGCCATGCCGGTGGCGTCAAACGTGTCGCCGCCGAGGACGCCAACGTACGCATGGCCTTTATGAAAAATGCCTAAGCCTCGGGCCCGGCTGTAGTGTTCGCTGTGAAACGGTTTTTCAGGCTCGGTAGGCTTAACCGGTGCAGGCGTCGGCGCGGACGACACCGGTGCAGGCGGCACCGGCGCAGGCGGCACCGGCGCAGGCGCAGGCGGCGCGGTCGGCGGTGCCCAACTATCGGTTACAGGCGCAGGCGGCACCGGCGCAGGCGGTACCGGTGCAGGCGGCACCGGCGCAGGCGGCACAGGTGCGGGTGTCACCGGCGCAGGCGGCACAGGTGCGGGTGTCACCGGCGCAGGCGGTACCGGTGCAGGCGGCACCGGTGCAGGCGGCACCGGCACCGCGGAGACCGATGCCGATACGATCGTTGGCGATTGCGCGGCGACCGAGGATGTCTGCGTGCTCAACGTTGTTGCCAACGCGAGCACCGTGATAGCGAGTTGTTTCGATGTAATCATGGTCATTTCTCCTCGGTTGCCGACTAAAACCGAAGCCCCGCCGACAAGCGGTAGCCATGATCAGTTTGTTTAACACTTGGAAACGTGACGCCACCTGACACATACAGCCGCCCTAGCACCGCAGCTTGCACATCCAGGTGTAATGGATTTGGCGCCACTGTCACGCGCGTGATGCCGTCCATCCCGAGGCTGGGCGTGCTTTCGGTCTCGGTTAACCCATGCGACAACCAATTCCATTCAAACGCCGCGCTCCATCGAAATTTGGAAATTGCGCCCGATATTCGTAGCGGCACACCAAAATACTTGTGATTAATGGCATAGGGCATGCCGTTTTTACTAACTGTTGAGTCAACGTCGCCGAAGCCTAGGCCTGCTTCAATAACCATTGTTTTGCTGCCATCACCGACGAGAAAATTGGCTTTATAGCCGCTCGCGTCACCACGGCCAAAGCGATCGCGCGAATATACTTGCAGCTCAAATTCGCTGTTCTGCATGCTGAACAAACCATCGATGGAGTCCGAACCTTCTTGACGGATTTGCGCTTTTTCAGCTTCCGAATAATAGGTTGTCCGGGTTTCGGTCACGCGATAATTGCCCGAGTCATAGACACGGGTGTCGACCGACTTAGGGCCCGACTCGCGCGCCGCCGTGGCCAGTGCGATCAACAAGCCAAATACGCTGCGCGCCACCAAGCCATTGCGATCGCGCAAGACCAAACCTTGCAGCCCCGGCGTGATACCGGCAACAGGCGACGCATATTCGCTGTACCCGGATTGCATGATGCCACCCAGCTCGATCGCCATGCCTTGCTGCAGCGCGAGCCCGTCTTCAATAAACGGATCAGCGTGTACGGTGCCGAGCTGACCGAAGCTAAGGCCCGCAGTGGCCACCAAGGCGGCCATCCCGCCGCTTACCTGACGTCGAAATCTTACCATTTCGTTCACTAGATCATATTTTCCAACCATTAGGAATTTTTTGCACGTCCACATTTTGTGGTTGAGTGTCGGTTTTTTTGATGTCGAGCAATTGTGCCCCTAGCGCGAACGCACCTGCGCACCGTGTCGGCACTACCTAACGATTTGCCACATCAATCAGAATAACCAGGTTACCCAGCCATTTGGCTGGCCGCCTGCAGTAACAAATGAACGCGACGCCGCCAGTTACAGCGCCGAGTGGTGCGACATTTTGCGCAAACCAAACCCAATCAAGATCCAACTTACCGATAACATGGTACCGCCCAAGACCGCAGGCACCAACGACTCCGCAAAACCTTGCAACAGCGGTAGCAGCGGCGCTTTGGACCACTCGGGATCCTGCGCGACGTGACTGGCCACGGTTCGAAAATTGGCAGCGACGCCAACAATCACAGCCCATGTGACTGCAACGTTAAGTGCACGGACCACGGCTAAACGCCCCGGATCGGCGGCCCGAAAAAAGTTGGCAGCGGTAAGCATGCTCACGGTGCCGAGCACCAAAATGATGATGGCGGGAACGCCGCCTGCGCGTAAAAATTCTAGCATGGTGAGCACAACGCCGCAGTTGGCAGATTGTGACAGCGCTGAACCCACTTTTTTCGCGGCGGACGAATAAAAACTTGTCACATGGCTGCAGCTAAGGCGTTGTGTCCATGTGGCAACGAGCGATAGCGACGAGTCCGAGCCGCAGCGTGCGGCTGGCGACGCGACGCCCGACACTGCGACGCCCGACAAGCCGTCCCGCCCTGACGCTGGGCGACTTACCGACAACGCGCACAGCAGCAATGGCGCAGGCTGGGTACCTGGGCTTATCGCTAGGCAACCAGCCGCGTTCGATGGTGCGTTTCTAGAGTTTCAGCGCCGCGTGTTTGCGTATGTGGTACGCATGACCAAGCAACGCGAACTCGCCGAAGATATCGTGCAAGAAACGTTTGTACGGCTCGCCCATCATGCCGCGCGGCTGCGCGTTGACACAAATTTACGCGCTTGGCTTTTTACAGTGGCACATCGGTTGGTGATTAGCCACCTGCGCGCGGCCAACGTGCGACAGGCAATGACCAGCGATCTAATGAGCGGCGAGCTGCTGGCACATGCCCATGCCGCAACACCGTTTTCGTCACCGATGGAAGCAGTGTCCGAATCACGGACACAGGTTGCGATTGAACGAGCAATTAGCGCGTTGCCAGTTAATTATCGCGAAGTGGTCGTGCTGGTCGCCATTGAGCAAGTGAGCATCACGGAGACCGCGCAAATTTTGGGCGTAAGCAACGACGCCGTTAGGCAACGGCTATCACGTGCCCGGCGAATTTTGGCTGCGCAACTGCAAGTTTTCGACGCAACCGACGAATCTACCAATACAGGATCGGGGCCAGTGCCGGGTCAAAGGACACCACGATGAGCGAACAACCCAACGACGATACATTCTGGCGGCAGCTCGCCGAGCAGACCCGGGATGCGCCGCTCGACAGTACGCATAGCGAACAAATGCGGGCCCGAGCGGCGGCAGCATTTGTCCGAGGCCCACCATCACGATGGCGGCGTTGGGCCGCACCCCTGATGGTAGTTGCGCTTTGTGGTGGATTTTTGGGATGGGCTATTTGGCAAGCCTGGTGAATGATGCTGGATCCGCAGGGCCGCCGCCAGCGGCGCAGGAGATTTACAGCGGCGCAGGTTCCACAATGCCCGGAATCACCACGTCAGCTTTTTGGCATGCTTCAATCACATCGGCTTGGAAACGAGCAGCGACGTGCGGCCAGAATTTTTTGACCAACGCTACATTACTGACACGACACGCAGCCATCGCGCCTTGCCACGCAGCCGCGTCGTTCGATTTTCCAGAATTCTGCTCAAAGGATTGTTCGTGTAGCTTGGCGGCCGCAGCGTGATCACCGGCCTTCGTAGCTTTGACACCTTGCATGTACAACCCGGTCGCCTTTTTGGCTTTATAGGCAGCAGTGTATTTGGTTTCAGGGGTCAACTCGATATCCGAAAATGCAATGCACGCTTGCTCAATGCCGGCGCGGCTTTGTGCATCGCGAATCGCGGCAAAATTGCGTTTCGCGGCAGCAGCATTATTGGTTTGGCACGCCATCAGCACGGCTTGAAAGAGCAACGACGCATCGCCGGGACGCAATAACAAACCCTTTTCCGCAGCAGCCAACCCACGCACGTAATCTTTGGCATATGCAGCGTCGGTAACTTCGCGCACCAAAGCGACGTACGCCGGATTTTCATCGTCGACGGGCAATGCCGGAGCCGCACCGTTTGAGCCGACAGCCGGCGTGGCAATGGGCGTGCTTGGAGTCGCCGGCGCCTTAGTTGCAACGTTGCCATTGGCAAGCTGGTTTGACGTGACGACGTTGCGGTCGTGCTTGTGTTGCGATGCGGCGCGCACAGGGTTGGGTGCGACCGAGTCACGCGGCTCAAGCGGCTTGAAGTCCGGAGCCGCACGCGGCAGTATTTTTTCGTCCGGGGAACCCACTGGCGCTGCGGTATTGTTGGGCAACATCGCCGTCACGGTCGGTGGCACCTGCGCTATCACCGTAGGCGGCGACGCGTTGTTAACGCCTGCGAGGATCGGCTGCGCGGTGTGTTGGTTCTGCGACATGATTGCGCGCACTGCAAAAAAGACCACAACGCCCGCCAGCACGGTGGCAGCAAACGCCGCCGCCCATACTACGCCTTGGCCCGATTTGCGCGTGCTCAACGTAGCGGGCGGAACCTGAGCCGCACCAGTTGCAAAAATCTGCGGCGGCGCATCGGCCGTCATTGGTTCCGGCGGCGGCGTTAGCTCAGCGCGTTTCACGACCGCAGCGTGGCCACCCAACGTAAGCGTCCGGTTCGTCGGTGCTGGCGTCGGCGACAACGCAGGTGCCAGCGCCGTGGCCGCAACAGCCACCGGCAACGTATCCGGCCGAATCGCCGGACGGCCGATCGCCGGAATCGGCCCGCTCGCGTCAACGGTCCTCCCGTTCACATCGATGTGCGCCGGTATCCGAGGCGCGCTGCCGTCCAGGGTTTGCCCATTGCTATCAACGTTTGCGTCATGGCGAAACACCGGCGTACCCATCGGCAAATGCGCAGGCGGTGGCAACGATGTCCCGATCTGCGCACCGATCGTATGCGGATTGGCAAGCGAGCGTAACAACGTGCGCAGCGGGCCAACCGAAGCCGGGCGAGCAATAGGATCTTTTTCCAAACACTGATGCAAGTGCGCGCACAACACGGCCGGCACGTCTGGCCGTAGAACCGTCAATGGCTTCGGCTCGACCGTGAGGTGCTGCAAAATAAGCTCGCCGAGATGCAGCGACACAAACGGTGGTTTGCCAGTCAGCATTTCGTAGCCCAACACACCCACCGCATAGATATCACTGCGAACCGAGACTTGATGAATTTGTCCCGACGCTTGCTCCGGCGACATGTACGCCGGCGTGCCAAGCAGGCTACCCACTGCAGTTTGCGAGGTAACGTCGGCCACAATCATTTTGGCAATACCAAAATCGAGCAGCTTGGGCACGTAGCTATCCCCGCGCAACGCCAAAAAAATATTATCGGGCTTCAAATCACGATGCACGATACCGGCGTAGTGCGCAGCCTCCAGCGCACCGAGCACCGGCTCCAAAATTGCTGCCAACGTGGCCACGTCAAGCGGCCCGACCCGTTGCAAATAGGCTTGCAGGGTTTCACCGGCGAGTTGCTCCATCACATAAAACGGCCGACCGTCGGGCAACGTACCAAAATCGGAAATCTCGACGATGTTAGGATGATTGAGCCGAGCCACCGCTTGGGCTTCAACCACAAAGCGTTGGACCAATTCAGAGTTATGGGCCAATTCATGCGAAAGCACTTTGATCGCGGCATTTTTGCCGAGCGTAGGGTGCTGCGCGGCATACACCCGCGCCATACCGCCAGAACCAATCAGAGCGCGAATCTGGAAGTTGCCAGCAAACGAGCCTATCAATTGGTCATCAAGCGCGGTCATGCTTTGGTCCTGGTACCGAGTACAACGCCCGATAGCGTCGCACGTGTCAACAAATCTGCATATGCAAAAACTATTGGAACAAACACGCCACCCATGGCAACGGTCGCCCGGTCGATCATGGTAGCGGCAATACCACTGTGCCGCTAGCACTTGGAATCGTTAACGTTTTGGCCAATGTGGTAACGCCAATCACAATCGTTGCAGCTTTGCAGCCAACCGGCACCGCTGCCGTCGCCGAGCCCAAGGTGCACGTCACATTGATCACGGTGGGTCGGTCAATTTTCATCGACAGGTTGGCAGCACCGTGCAAGCCGGAATGTTGGCCGGCACCCAAGTGAACATGCCATCGGCTTGGGTAAGATCGGCCGCCACCGTAAGGCCCTGGTCGGGAATCACGACTTCTTGACTTGTGTATTCCATGCCCGATTTGGTGGGATCACCAGCGGGTGCGAAGTTGAGCACCATGCGGTAGGTGCCCGCTGGGCCGTTGATGATTGCGCTGCCATCGCTACATGGCACCCGTTTAATCTGCGTATCTATATCGGCCTGGAAAAAATTAATTTTGATATCGGGATTGGCGGGGGCCAGGCCGGCGCAGGTGGTTGCAACGCCATTGCGCACCAACGACCAGGTGACCATGGGCATGCCGGCCGGTGGTGCGGCAACATCGCCCGGCGGTGTTTTGCCGTCGCCACAACCAGCGCTGAACAGCACACTCAATCCAACGATCAGCAACCCAACCCGACGCTGCAATGCGGCCGACATGACACGCTGGAATACTCGATTTCCGCGTGCAGGCGGCGACACTTCACGCAGGTTGTGTGGCCTGCCGAGCGACAGAAACCGCTGGTCGCGCCGGTCTGCGCGCGCAACACGACGCGCATCACGACGCGCATCACAAGGCCCCGGCCCAACAAACAACCCGACCAGCTTGATGGCTGCAGCGGCGGTTAGCTATCGGCACTTTGTCGCGACCGCCAGCGCCGCGACACGCAGCTCAGCCGCGCCGCGCGCCCCGCTCAGGCTACTTCGTACAAATCTTCAGCGTGAATTCGCCGTCGACGGTAAAGTTGTCACCGCCATCGGCAAAGATGCCACCTTTAACTTCGGTTGCAGTGATCGAGTCGACGCGGATCAAACCATCGGTGATGATCTGATTGTTGCTGCCGCCATAAGCCAACGTGATGTTGCGTTGCAACGACATCGGATATTCACCCGGCGCGCGCGGCACGCTGGCAATGACATGGCCGTTGCCGCCCGACGACGAAAATCCGCACGGATCGGTCGGCGCGGCGCCTTGAAACATCGTTGCAAAGAACGAATCGGCATCGTCTAGAAACGAATCGGTAGCACCAAATCCAAAGGTAAACCCTTCGCCGTTGATCTTGCCTTGTAGCGGTTGCGGCGTAATTGTGTAGGACGGATCACTGCATGCAACCATTACAGCAACCATGGAGGAAGTGAATACAACAAACGATAACTGACGCATCGGAGCCCTTTCATATGACGGTCCGGTTGCGCTCACGCTAGCATTCATTCGCACGTTATGCCGACAGATAATGCCCGACACTGTGACCACGCCACAACGCGCATTACCCCTAGGTTCCGCGCCATTGCCGGCACGGCCTACTAGCCTGCGGCGCTGGAACGATCGCGCCCACGACCGCCGCGTCGACGACGTTTACGATCGCCATCAGCGCCGCCGCCGCCACTGCCCGTGCGTGGACCGCGATCACCACCGCCACCACGGCTCGCACCGTTGCCACCGCCACTACCATTTGCTGGCGCAGCGTGAACATGTGGTCGGCTTGGCGCTGCTTGCGCTGCAGCTTCGGCTTCGATGTCCGACGACATTTTGCCAGCGACCCGGAATTGGTCAGGTTTCCAGCTCTTTTGCGGCACCACTTCGATCTGCTTATGAAAACGTTTTTCAAGATGGTCGAGATATTCGCGCTCGTATTTGCTGAGCACTTCAGCCACCCGCGGCGCACATTCGAGATCGATCTTGTCGTTGTCAACCAACGCACCGTTGCGCCGGACTTCGCGCATGATTTCATACGCCACGGTGGTCACCGATTTCACCACGCCGGAGCCTTCGCAAATCGGGCAAGGCTCGGTCAGCAATTGCACCAGCGATTCGCGGGTGCGCTTGCGCGTCATCTCGACCAGGCCGAGCTCGCTGATCTTGGTTACGTTGGTGCGGGCGCGATCGCGTGACAGCGCTTTTTGGAAAGCATCCCAGACTTTTTTGCGATTGCCTTCTTTGTCCATATCGACAAAATCGACGACGATAATGCCGCCGATGTTGCGCAGCCGCAGTTGCCGCGCAACTTCTTCGCAGGCTTCCAAATTGTTAGCCGTAACCGTGTCTTCGAGCGACCCGCTACCGGTGCTGACAAAACTACCGGTGTTGATATCGATCGCGGTAAGCGCTTCACCTTGATCAATCACCAACGAGCCGCCTGAGCGCAGCGGTACTTTGCGCGAAACCGCGAGCCGCAGTTCGGGTTCAATGTGGTGTTGATCAAAAATCGGGCGACGGCCTTCGTAACGCTTAATACGCTCGGCAAACCGTGGCAAAAATGCCGTAGTGAATTTCTTCACGCGCTCGTATTGCTCAAGATCATCAATCGCAACTTCGCTGGTGTCTTCACGCAACAAGTCGCGCACCACACGTAGCGGCAAATCAAGATCGGCATAGACCAAGCCTGGGCCGGTTAAGCCAACTTCACGCGCTTCAATTTCGCTCCACAAGCGCGCCAGAAAATCGACATCGTCGCGCATTTCTTGATCGTTGGCTTCTTCCGCCGCGGTGCGTACGATGAAACCCGAGCCCTTAGGCCGCACAGCGTTGACTACATCGCGCAACCGACGACGTTCTTGCTCAGTGCCGATGCGGCGCGACACGCCAACTTGATTGACGTGCGGCATAAATACGCTGTAGCGACCCGGCAACGAGATGTAGCCGGTGACCCGTGCGCCTTTTTGGCCCATTGGATCTTTGACCACTTGGACTACAACTTTTTGGCCTGGCTTCAACAGATCTTCAATTTTGCGATTGGCCAATTGTTTGCGAGCCCGCGCCATCCGTGACGCCGCGCCTTCCGGCGATTCATCACCGTCATCGGTATCCGCGTCTTCGAACAATTTGCCTTGGTCATCACTACCAAGGACATCGGCGACATATAAAAACGCCGCCTTTTCGACTTTTGGACCAAGATCAATAAACGCCGCTTGCATGCCTGGCAGCACGCGCGAAACTTTGCCTCGATAGATATTTCCGACTAACCCGCGATCGCGTTTGCGCTCGACAAAAAACTCAGCCAGTTGACCTTGTTCGACCACGCCGACCCGGACTTCCGGTCCTTCGGCGTTGACCACTAAAATATTTTGCATAACTAACCCCAAAAAAATTGCTGCAGCTGTCAGTAGTTCGTGCTGCGATTGCGTTCAGTGGTTGACCAAAGATTGTTGAACAATACGTTCGCGCTCGCGGTTGCGGCGCGGCTTCGTAGCGATTCGCCAAGGCCGGCACAGCCGACATGCATCGAGCAAGCAAATGCTCGGGGGCGGGATCTCGCGGGTTCGGTGTAAGAATCTTCATCAATCGAGTGCGCAAATCGTTGCAAGCGGTTGTCCTGACGTGACACGGATGTCGTAATTGCTCCGTGGCCAAAACCGCTTTAGGCGGTAGTGGTAACACGCAAAGCACGTAGATTCAAGAACTTAGGTAGGGTGCCCAAAAGTTGGCGCGCCGCTTGCTTATACCAATTACATCAAGACGTTGCCGCGTTTTGGTACCTCAGGAGCGGACTAACATTATCCCGTTTTTGAGTCCTTATTAGCTTAGGCTTGGATTGAACGTAACCGAACGCTCGGTGTCACCCCTACAAAGGTTGGCCCGGGCGTTTTGGTTTTTCGGGCCGGCTCGCGAGGTTTCAGCGTCACACTCCCAATGCTGAGCACTTAGGCGTCTCAGATCGCAACTCTTGACCTTTTCAATATACGCGATATCGCCAACTCGACGGCGCACGGTTCGAAAACCTGGTTGCAACGCATCAAACCTCGACGCGGCTATCAAGTTGTTCATGCCGAAGTGCCGACCCGATGGCACGGCAACCTCTGTGTGGTTGCCGCATCGAGGATGTTAGGCTCGCTGGCGGAAGTGCCCACGGTGTTGCCGGCCAACGGGCCGTAACCACATGCCAACTTGGTTATGCAACGCTGGCGGCGCGTCGACGCTGTAGCACCCAGCCGATCGCCAGGAACAGTAGCGCTACACCGCCAGCGCGTTGCGAGTTCGCAGTGGACTGGCAGCCACCATCGTCGTTGCCACCGGGCGGCATGGTGGGGTCGGCAGCGACGGTGACCATCATTGTGCTCGAACTCGCTAAGCTATCAGCGACAACATCGAGGGTAACCGTGTAGGTACCGGCAACGCTGTAGGCATGGCGTGGGCTGGCTTGATCACTGATCGTGCCATCGCCAAAATCCCAGCGCCATGTCACCGGCGAGCCTTCGGCCACACTGGTATTTTCAAACCCAACTTCGAGATTGCTGACCGTCGCCACAAAAGCCGCCGTCGGTGCGCGCCGCACCATGCGCGCTCGGTAATTATGCGCACTACACCGAACGCGATTAAACTGCTCAGGGGTAAACCGCATCCGACAAGCATCCGCCGAATAATCCATGTAGTTATCGGCTGGCGCGATTTGGCTGCCGAAATTGCAGCCCGACGGTGATGGGCCACAATCAAACACACCTTGCGCGGTTGGCGTGGTGTCAGCGAGCAAATCACCGCTGGTGTACGGCGCATTAGCCACACCGCAGCCGTTGTTGAAGGTGTGGTACAGCCCGAAGTAGTGGCCGACTTCATGCGCGGCCACGGTGCCCAGCTCATACGGCGCACCGATGGGCGCATTGCGACCAATGACGTTCCACGCCATCACTATGCCATCACTGTTGGTGAGGCCGCCAAACGGTAACGTCGCGTATCCCAGGGAGTTGCCGCCATCATTAGTGTAGAAATTCAAATACCGCGTCGGGTCCCACACCAGGGCCGCTTTCATCGGGCTAGGTTGTCCGACACCTGGATCTGCGAACCATCCGTTGTTGACGACGTATTCAATGCCCGTGCTCACCTCGCCAGTCGGCGATCGCGCCGCAAGTTGAAAATGGAGCTTGCTTGGGCTGCCCGGTGGATTGAAGACCTGATTGAAAACCTCAAGTTGGCTTTGTATGTGCGCTGCATCAACGCGGCCCACGCCATCGGATTTAGTGATCACGTGAAACACCACCGGCACCGTGATGTCGGCGCGGTCGTAAATCGGATTAATCACGGTTTGAGTGCTGGTGCAATCAGTCGCGAGCAACGGTACGGTTTCCGGACCATAGTCGGATGTCACGGTACTGCAGATAGTGCGATGCGAAGTCGCTGGTGGGGCAGCATGCGCCGTCACAGCCCCAAACCCGAACAGCAAAACTGCTGTCACGCTACCCACACGCCAACGCTTCCTACCGCCGCTCGTACGTACTGAACAACTGCCATTATGCATATGCGGCTCGTAGCATCAGGTGCCACGGAACAACAGTGGTGATTGACTTTTGTTGCGGCAGCGGATGCAACGGCTGCATCGACCATGCCATAGGCGCAGCTGCGGTAACAAGTCGCGGCTGACGGCTGGCTCGTTGTGCCCATCACCAATGAGGCATCGTCGCAATAGCTTTTTGAGCGGGCCGCCGATTTCACGAATCTTCGAGCGAATGCCCGGGCTCACACCAAGCGAAACGGATTAACCTAACCAAGGCGGATACTATGAAACGCTCCTTAGCAGTTCTACTTTTTGCGTCCACCACCGTGCTGGCAGCCGCTTGCGGCGACGGTCAAGGCAGCAACAATCAGCCCGATGCGGGAACGGTTGCCGACGCCCGCATCATTGATGCGAGCACGCGGTTTGCCAACGAAGCCGATATGTTGAGCTGGCTGCGCCAAGAAGAAAAACTTGCGCACGACGTCTACGTTGCGTTGATCGATAAGGCCCCGCCCTTCACCAACATCTCGGCCAGCGAGCAGATGCACACCGATACCGTTAAAGCGCTGCTGATAAAATATGGCATCCCTGATCCGGCGGCGAGCTTAGCGGTTGGGCAATTTAGCATTCCCGAACTACAAGCCTTGCACGACGCACTAGTTGCCAAAGGTATCCAATCAGTACTCAACGCAATCTCCGTCGGGCTTGAAATCGAAGAACTCGATATCGTTGACATTCGTCAGATGCGCGACATTGCGCGTAACGCCGATGTACTTGACATGCTGACCAACTTAGAGCGCGGTTCGCGCAATCATCTGCGGTCCTTTTGGAAGCAGCTAGAACAAAACGGTGGGACCTACACGCCGACGCATCTGACCGAGGCTGAATTTTTGGCCATCGCTACCAGCCCGCAAGAAATGGGCGGTCGCTGAGCTGGTACGAGGCTTGCGCTTGCTAGCTTGCAAGCCGCCATAAGCCGCAGCACTTACGTGGTTGCGTTGCGCCGTTCGCGCCGGCGGCGGCGCCAGGTGCGAACAATCATCACGACAGCGCCCAGCACACCTGCCAGCATGGCCAGTATCCCGACCACGATGTTGGTGCCGAGGCCGGCGCCGACTGCGAGCGTGAAGGCATTGTTCGCCGTACAGGTGATCGTAACTTTGCCTGGGCTTGGCATCGTAATGGACATGAGGCTGACGCCTTGACGACTGCCCAGTTGGTAGGAAATCTTCGAGGTCGGGACATTTACCGCAACCTTGCTGCCATCCTGCGCCACCGCGTTGCACTGGGCTGAAAATAGTACGTCGCCCACGGAGCCCTGCGCCGGCTCGCCATAGCCAATGCTCTCACCAGCAGGCAGCATGATCTCGCTGGTGCCTGGCACTTGCATGCGTGTGAGCTTGTCAACTTGACCCGACAACCGCCAAAACATTGCCGCAAGCACCGCACCGCCGCAAAGAAACATCAGCAGTGCAACGATATATCCTCGTCGAGACGTCATGCTGCGTGGGTAACACGAACCTGCCGCAGCCGGCAACATGCAGCTTTGCCACCGGGACCCAAGCGCATCGCCGAAACGTCAAGCCGCGCCAAGTATCCACCCTGGCGCGGCAGCAAACGTTACTAACACGCCGAATTACTCGTCAGTGTTTCTTTGGCATCGGGCACGTGCTCATCCCAATGAGCCGGTACAGCGGGCAGAATCCGACCAGGCCAGTGGCCAGCGGCACAATGCCGATCAAACCGAACATAGTTTTGGGCCCAACGAAAACCAGCGCCAATAACACCAACCCCAAAACGATACGCATGACACGATCAAGCGTGCCTTCATTTTTGTTCATACCAAGTTCCTCAACAGTAAGAGCCAGCGATTGAATGAAGGATTCAAATTTTCTCTAGCACTCTAGCAAGTTTGGCTTTAATGCCAGCGGCCAACTCCTGAAGTACGAGACTGCCGGCATTGGCCGTAATGGTGGTTGGGTCGATAGCCAACACCACGGCATTTTGATGATCATCTTCGTAAACCACCATGTTGCACGGCATCATCAGGCCAGCGGCGAGATCAATCTCCAACGCTTGATTAGCAAACGGCGGGTTACATGCGCCGAAGATCTTGTATCGGCGAATATCGACGCCAAGCTTGGCTTTGAGCGTGGCTTGCATATCGATTTCGGTGAGCACACCAAAACCTTCGGATTTAAGCACCTCTGGCAAACGCGCCACCGCGTCATCAAACGAAGTATCTAATTGTTTGCGCAATGAAAATCCATTCATACCCACCTACCTTTTGCCAAATAGACTCCCGAACCAACCAGGTTTGCTCGCGTCACCGTCGGCAGAAATTTCTTTCTTGTGACCTTGGCAACGGTCGGCAACGGGCACGCCCGCGAGCACTTGCTCAATATGAGCGCCGCAACCAGCAAATGTTGGCTTGCTGCATTTGGAACAATTAACTCGACGACACATGTTAACGACCGCCCGAAGAAGAACCGCGTGGTGGCGGCGTTGCGGTTTTAGTATGGCCTTGGCAGCGTTCGGCGACCGGCACATTGCCCAGTACTTGCTCGATATGAGCGCCGCAGCCAGCAAACGTTGGTTTTCCACATTTTGAACAAGTTACACGAGCACACATATTAACGACCTCCGGCGGCTGCACGTGGGTGCGAAACCGCTAATTCAGGTTTTACATTGCGCAGCACTTCGGCCATATCCAAGCCTTGCACCTTGACGATCAGCGCATCGATTTTACTTGCGGGCATCGCGCCTGGTTGTGCTGCGAGCAACACGCCATCGCGCATGATCAACAGCGTTGGAATCGACGAGATTTGAAAGGCCTGGGATAGCCCTGGCTGCGCGTCAACATCAATTTTGCCAAACGTGACATCCAGATGGCGCCGGGCGGCGGCTTCGAACACCGGCGCAAACCCGCGGCACGGGCTGCACCAACCTGCCCAAAAATCGAGCAATACGATGCCCTTACTCGTGACGGTGGCAAAATTCTTTTCGGTGACGGTGATTACTGCCATACGACCTCCTACCCAGCGTAAGTGCCGGTCGTGTGGCAAAGGATTCAAACATTGTCGGCAAGATATTGCTTGAGCGCGACCTTAATTGAAAGTTGAACTGTTGCAGGCACTTGTACCGCCGCACCGCTCAGCCGGCACAAACCAAGGGTGCGCTTGAGCGAATCACACGCGCCACGGCAACGCGGGCACGTGGCTAAATGTTGTTCCATCGTGATGCACACATCGGCGCTAAGATCGCCTTCCAAGTGTTGTGAAAACATCGCAACCGCATCGGGGCAAACGCCCGGGGCAGCCGGCGCGTCAACCGGAATATCGAGCAACGGCAAAATATATTCACGCACCGCAGCCCGCGCGCGATGCAAGCGGCTTTTAACTGCGGGCACAGCGATGCCCAAAATTTCAGCGACTTCAGGCGCCGTGAGACCTTCGATATCACGCAACACCAGCACCTCGCGGTACATTGGTTCAAGCCGGCGAATTGCTTGTTCGAGCGCGGCTTCGACCTCTTTGCCGGCGAGCGCGTCGTCGGCGAGCAACCCTGGCGCAGCAAGCGCTAGGACCTCGGCGTTGTCTTCGACATCGAGCGATTGTTGATGGCTCGGCGCGCCGACGCGGCGCCGATGCTTCTTGCTGCAATAGCTGCGCGCAATCGAATACAGCCAGGTTGACAATGACGACGCACCACGAAAATCGCGCACACCGCGCGCCATCGCCAACAACGTCTCTTGCAGCACATCTTTGGCATCTTCAGGATCGCGGCACATCTTCATGCCGAACCGATAGATCTCGGCTTGATGCACTTCGAGCAACGCTTCGAGCGCTTGGCGATCACCGGCTTGCGCGCGCTGCAGGAGGTCAGAACTATCAACCATCCCCTCGACCATAACATTGAATCCGTTGCCCGCGTACCCCTCGCCCCGCGTACCTGGCCCTGGCACCGCAGAACCGCGAATTTCGCGGCGGGACCGATAGAAAAACCTAGGTAATTGAAACATTATGCCCGGACCGCGTACA
>JAGPDK010000468.1 GCA_018057605.1 Kofleriaceae bacterium
ACCACGAACCGCCCACTGTATCCACACAGTGTTGAGCCAAGGCCATCGCATCGCTGGCCACCAACGGTGCCACTAAAATCACCGCGGGCGAATCAGCCGTAACCGTAGCACCACTCGTGCCGCTCGTGCCACGCGACAAACACCCGGCCTGCGGCGCTCGCTCGTCGAGGAATCGTTGCACGGCGGCAGGCAGCGTGACTAGGTGCCCCGAAAAATCGGCAAGGCCGCGGCGCTGTAACTCGCCATTGCCAGTGGCTTCCAACCAATCACCGTCGAGCAGCCGCGCCAAATCAACCCGTGCAACGCCGGCTGCGCCGTTGAGATAACTACCGTACAACAACATCACCGCAGTGCTGAGCGCGGCATCAAGCTCCAAGCGTTGGAGCAGGGTTAGGATGCGTGGTGGCACGTTGCCGGCGCGTGCAAACACCGCGACGTCGGGATTTTTGGCAAAACCGCTGACCGAATCGCGCCAATGATCGCGCGTAACGACCTGTTGGGTCAACGAATCAGGCCGCGCGACCGGCGCTAGTGCCCCCATCGCCGCCGCCACCGCAGTCACTACCGGCTGTGGCACCGCGGCGATCGCTGCATGCAACGACGCGGCCCCGAATGCCAACTGCGGCGCGGCCGCCTGCGACCTAGCCGCCGCTTCTGGACCTGACACCGCCAGCGTCACGCCGGCCGGAGCTTGATACGCGGGCCGAAACACCGGCGCATGCGCATCGATATCCCGCCATTGTTTTTGTGCGATCAACCGATTGTTGGCATCAAGGCCAACTACCGCAATGCCGTTTTCATCCATTGCCAGCAATTGGGTGGTCCGCGCGACTGCCAACCCAATGACCGTAGCCGTCAGGCCGTCGATCGCCGGCAATTGCACGGGCGCAACACGACCTTCAAGATCGACCGCATGGAGGCCACCCTCGGTTCCGAGCCCAACCACCCAGTCGGTTTTCGCAGCACCGCACACTTGCACCACCGCGGTGCCAAACGCTTGCACTTTGGGTTGGCCTCGATTCACCAACGGAATCACTTCGATCCGCGTCGGATCATGTTTGGCCAAAAACCAGATCACCCGCTCGGTAGCACCGACGGCCAACGGCAGCGCCGACGGCGCGAGCTTCCAGCGCCGGCGCACGGTGCGACTTTGCAAGTCCCATTCCTCGACCGCACCCGCGGTACCGACCACCACTACTCCGCTACCAGCGCCGACCGAAATCGGCACGACCCGCGACGCAAACGGATGCATCAACAGGCTATCATCATGGCGCGTACACACCGCGGCCTGATTATTCGCCAACATAAGCGCCGCCGTGCCACCACCGCCGCGCGCACGGAAGGCACTGGCAATTTGAGTTTCGCAACACGTGCGAGCCGTGGGGCCAGCAACATCGAATAACTGCACGCGGGTGTGCGTCGCATACGTCTCTGCGACTAATAACCGCTCGGCCAACCAAACCGCATCGGCCTCGACCGCGGCGGGATCGAGCAGAAGCGCGGCGACGACCGTTAAGTCAGCGAGTGACAACACCAAGGCTCGATCACGCCCGACGATCACTGCTAGCTCGCCATCGCGGTGGATTGCAATGCTGCGCGGTGGCCCCAGTGGCGCGAGGGCCATGCTTACCTTTTTTTCTTGTCGTCTTTAACGGCGGCCGGCGGCTCCGCGGCGCCATCACGCCCTGCCGCTTCATCGTCGGTGAAATCCACCTTGCCCGAATTCCGTTCGGTTTCGCCAAGAATTTGGAATCGCCCCGAAGCCAATACCTTGCCGTTTGATTCCATCACCATGAGCACTTGCTTGTTCACGCCCACAGATTTGCGTTCCAGCGTGAACTTAGCGATCACCGTGCGTTGTCCACGGGTGTCGGTATATTGCTCAAACGCTGCGAGCAGTTGCTGCTGCCGGCCACTTACATCATAGAGCTTCACGTTGACTTGCACGTCATCAAGCCCGGCCTTGAGAAACGCAGCATAATAGATCTTCCAAGACTGGGTTTCTTTGTCTTCTTGGAATGCAGTCTTTTTCTGTTTTTTGACAGCCGCGATATACGCAGCGGAACTCTTTGCAGTGGTCGGAAAGACTTTGTCGCTGACAAACACTTGGCCAGCAAAAACTTTTTCCGGTTTGGCTTCCGCAAATGCTTGCCGATTTCCAGTGATCAACAACAGCGCCAACAGCGCCACCGAGGCAATTGCGGCTGACATTTTCGGGGTGAACCACGAACTACTCGAAACTTGCATCGGCTTCTCCAGGTCGACTGTTGCGCGCCAGCATACAACACGCAGACGTCGCAACGCTGGCAATATTTAGTGCAAAATCGCTATTCGAGCGCCGCCGCCACCGCACGCTGGGCGGCATCCGGCAGCCCGCCACGTGCCGCGATCGCAAGCGCCCGTTGTGACAGGAGTTTGTAAATTGGCCCAACGCCGGCAATGTTTTGCATTGACGCCAGATGAGCGCGCACCGTTTCGGCATCGCCGCGCTGCACCGGACCGGTGAGGCCGCGCACCACACCCGCCGTGCCCACATTTTGTAGTGCGCCCATCGCCAACGGCAACAACGCCGCCGTGGCGTCTTGTTCGCTCATGCCCGAGGCCATCAGCGTTGCAACGCCAGTGTCTAATAACGCAACCACCAAGTTCGAAGCGATAGCCGCCGCCGCGTGATACGCCGCCATTTGGCTGCGCGCTAACGGCAGTTCATTGCCGCCCATCGCAGCAACCAAGCGGCTGGCCCGGACACACCCTTCGGCATCTCCTTGCACGCCAAAGACCGATCCCTTTAGTTCGTGAATACTCCGCTTACCGTCGGTGATGGCACGCAATGGATGCATCACCGCAACGCCCGCCACCTTGCCGATAACACCTGCGAACGCCACTTCTGCCGCCAGTGCGCCAGCACAATGCACCAAGACATGGCGACGATTAACCAACCCGGTGCCGACCAACATGGCCGCGACCTCAGCGATGGCAGCATCACGCACGGCGATGATAATGACGTCGCTTTCCATCATGATATCGGGCGGTGCCGACGAAAACGCGGCAACACCAGCGGCCGCGCCGGCTTGGCGGGCAGCATCAGGTCGGCGTGCCCACAGACCTAGAACCGGCACGCCAGCGAGCCGTAACGCCCCCGCGATTGCAGTTGCCACAGGGCCGGCGCCAATAATGAAGGTGTTTGGTGAACGAGCGCTCATCGGTATAACCCTTTGGTTGCGATATACCCCAACACGCGCCGCGGCACCAACCAATTGACCGGTTCTTGCGCTTGCAGCCGCCGCCGCACTTCCGTCGAAGAAATGGCCGGCATCGCATATTCGGTAACCGTAGCAAGCCTTGGCGCAACCACATCGGCCCGGCCAATAACAATCGGCGGCGCTTGGCGCACCACCTCATCCCAGCGATACCATTTGTCGGTTTCCAACAAAATATCGGCCCCAATCAGCAACCGAAATTGGTGCGCTGGGTGCTGCGCCTGCACATGTTCAATCAAATCGAGGGTCCGGCTCACCGCAAAGCCGGGGGCCGCTGCCAAGGTTTGTTCGGCGCGGGAGACGCTGGCACGCGGGCCGATCTCGGCGGTCATGATTTCACACATGGCAACGCGGTCGTCGTACCCAGCTAGGCCCTTGCCCAACGCGTGGCGAAACGTCGGCACAACCCAAACCTCGTCGATGTCGCAGGTCGCCAGCGCGTACACCACGAGCATTTGGTGCGCTACGTGCGGCGGATTAAAGCTGCCGCCAAATAGGGCCACAGTAGCCATCGTTGCCTTTCGTCACCGATACAACAGGTACGGTTCAACCTGAGGTCCGAACCAATCACCGTGATCGGTCCAGGTAGCGGCCAAATCGGCCAACGCAGCGCCACGATCAATGCCTTCACGCACCTCACTACTGCCACACAATAAGTCGATGGCTGGAATCTGATCGACGAACTCGTAGGCTTTGCGCCGCCAGGCAAACTGCTCCGGCGCTTGATCGCGCGCGGCTTTCAAGAATGCCACTGCCGTCAAATACGGACGAAATGCGTGCGCATCGGTGACATGAATTTGCACGCCGCCACAGGCGAGACCGTGATGTTTATGAAAAGTTGGTAAGAACGTTGCGGCGCGCAACACACAGCCGGGCAACGCCATCGCATTCATCGCCGCTGCCAACGGTGCGGCTGCGAGATGCGCCGCACCCGACCACTCGAACGGCTTGGTGGTACCCCGCCCTTCGGACAGCTCACTCCCTTCGACCAAACACATGCCGGGATACACCAACGCGGTCTCTGGGGTTGGCATGTTCGGAGATGGCAAAACCCAAGGCAAGCCAGTGTCACGGTAGGCCATGGTGCGTTGCCAACCGACCATTGGAATCACCGTAAGATCTAAATCGAGTTTTTCTTCCGCCATCCGCCAGCGCGCGATTTCGCCTGCGGTTAGCCCATGGCGATTGGGACACGACACCAAGCCAACAAAGGATTCAAAACCGTCCGCGATCGGGCCGCCTTCACGCAACGCACCGCCGATG
>JAGPDK010000469.1 GCA_018057605.1 Kofleriaceae bacterium
TCGCCTTTCTGTGCGGCAATCAGCAGGTCGCCGGTGTGGCCAACTTTGTTGGGAAACAAATTGTCGATATGGACCGCACCAATTTCACCGTTGAAGCTGGCCGCGTTATACCGATATTCAGGCAACGGATATTCTTCGTCGGGACACATCAAGTTGATGCCTCGCGGATTCCCCATGTACACCCAGACATACGGAATATCGGTTCCACCGTCGTTGGCCGGCACGTAACCATGCACTGCGAAGTCATCCAAATTATCGGCATCCAACCGCCCCACCGCACCGTTGTGGCGTGACGAAAAGCGAAAGTTTGGAGTAATGGGTTGTGAGCTACACAACGGCCGCGCGTCAGATGGCCCGTCCGGGATTGCACCATCATTATTCGTCGACGCATCGCCATTGAACGCCGGCTTAGAAAAGCAACCGCTGGTCAGCAGCAAACTCACAAAAAATAGCCTGTGGTACCCCGCCATAGTACGTCCTTTGCAGCCATGATTGTAACTGACCCTACCCGCGCAGGGAAATGCATCGGGGCATTAACCAGTGTTACCCTCGCCGCCATGGACCGACCACCTTGCGCACCTTGCGCACCACGCGCCAGCCTATCGTTCGCCATCGCCATGCTTGTGGCACCAGCGTCAAGTCTGGCCCAGGTCAGCAGCAATACCGCCGCACCGCCAGCCCCCTTGGCCGCTGTGCTGCATCCACCGTCGTGGCTGACGCTGCATCTCACCCACCGCGTCCACGGTGAACTGCTGCGCGACAGTTTTCGTCAAGCCAACCATGGCCCTGATTCCTTTGCCTTGTGGCAACGCACGATCTTGTTAGCCACGATTACCGATGGCCCAGGCAGCCTCTCCCTCGAAGCAATGGATGCACGCGGCTGGACCGACACCGACACGTTGGCCAACAACACGATGGTCAATCCGATCGATCTGTTGCAAGCCAACCTCGCGTTGACCGCCAAACATGCCTTGCGCCAAGGCGATTCGCTGCGTGTCACGCTCGGTCGCATGACCCTCGACGTCGGCAACCGCCGGTTGGTGGCGCGCAATCGTTTTCGCAACACCATCAACGGGTTTAACGGCGTCGATGCGCTGTGGCAGCCACGCGGCAAAGCCGACAGTCATGCCCTACGCGTATTCGCAGTGGTGCCAGTGCTGCGTCGGCCAACCGATAGCATGGCGCTGGCCGACGGTGAGCTGCGCATTGATCGCGAAAACACCAATGCCGTGCTGACCGGGGTTTGGCACAACCAAAACGTCGCCGGCGCTGCGCTCGAATTTTACGCGCTGGGGTTTGCCGAACGCGATGGCACGTTGGCCACCTCGAATCGTCGGTTGCTGACGTTGGGCACGCGAGTTGTCCGCAACAAAGCGCCTGGCAAGGTGGATTTCGAAGTTGAAGCCATGGCCCAACTTGGCCGGTCACACGCCAGCACTGATGCCACTGATATCACCGATCTGGCCCACCGTGCGGCCGCGGCTCACGGCGAAGTGGGCTACACGCTGCGCCACGCGCTGGCCCCACGACTCAGTACATTTATCGACGCTGCGACCGGCGACGGCTCACCCACCGACGGCAAAAACGGCCGCTTCGATCCGCTGTTTGGAGCGCGCCGGTTTGACCTTGGGCCCACCGGCAGCTTTGGCGCGTTAGCGCGCAGCAATTTGTTGAGTCCAGGTGTGCGCGTTGATGCGGCTCATGGCAAACGCGTCGCGGGCTTCGTGGCCTATCGCCCAGCGTGGTTAGCCAGCGCCAAAGATAGTTGGACCGGCGGCAACCTACGCGATAAATCCGGTGATGCCGGCCGCTTCATTGGTCAGCAATTCGAAGCCAGCGTGCGCTATGATCTACCGCGCTACTTCCTGAGCTTAGAACTCGGCGGCGCCATTCTCGTGCCCGGCGATTTTGCCAAGACTGTCACCGCAACCTCGGCCACGCCCGTGCGCGACGCGACCAAGTACGGCTACGCCATGGCCACCCTAGCTTTGTAAGCGTAAGCGTTGCTGTTGCTGTTTACTTATCTGGGTTGCGCGGCAACGCGCTGCCCGGCATCGGCGGATTGGGGTCGTCGAGCATGCGGATGTAAAGTTTGGCACTCCGGTTATCGGGGTCGGTTTTGAGCACTTCGTGCCACTCGGCCAACGCATCAAAGCGTCGGCCCAACGAGTAGTACGTAACGCCTAAGTTGATATGTGCGGCGTGATAATCGGGCTTGGTGCGCTTGGCTTGTTCAAACTCGGCGATGGCCGCGTTGTACATGCCCATGTCGCGATACACGTTGGCAAGTTGAACTCGCAAGTCGGCAAACTCGGGGCACAGATCCAATGCCTTGGAGTATTCGCGGGACGCATCACCCAACAAACCCAACGCCGTATACGCCGCGCCTAGTTCGGCGTGCATGTTAGCGAGTTTACCGCGCGCAAACGTATCGAGCGAGTTCGGCTGGCCGACCGAGGCCTTCACTGCGTTGGCATACACGTCTTTGGCTTGCTCGTACTTACCGCGATCGTTGTACGTCACCGACAAATTGAGCGCTGCTTCGGTGTAGCGCGGGTTGATTGCGAGCGCGCGTTCGAACGCCGCTTCGGCATCGGCGAAACGCCCATGGCTGTGATAGATGACACCCAACATGTTGAGCGCGTCAGGAAATTCGTGGCCCAGTTCATTGGCTTCGGCCAAGGCTGCCAGCGCCCGATCGTATTCACCTGCCGTGTAGTGCTCGCGGCCGACGGCCAACAACTGTGTGATCCGATCTTTCATATCTAACCTTTATTTCCCCGGGGCGGCGACTGGCGCCGTGCCGCTGCTGCCAGGGCCCGGAACCACACCCGGAACCACCGATGACGCCGCGGGGACCACAGCACCTGGCGCACCCGGCGCACCGGCCGCGGGTAGGTGCGCTAGCGCAGCGCTGGCATCAGCGGCACGCCGATGGGCTGGGAACTTTTGCACCAATTCGGTCCACGTGATGCGCGCCCGATCAGGCATTTTCACCGCAACGTAGGCGCGGCCCAACAACCATCGCGCTTCTTCATCGTAGCCAAGCCCTGCATGTTTTTCAATGAGCCGCCGCAACCGCAGCACCGTACCCATGGGATGATCGCGGTCCCAATAATAGCGCGCCACGTACCACTCGTGATCGGCCAAGCGTTTGGACACGTCCGCAACGATTTTTTTGGCACGCGCCACAAACGGCGATTGCGGATATTTCTTCAGAAACTGCGCAATCTCTTCGTTGGCATCTTCGACCGAGCCCTGATCTTTCTCATACGACGGAGGAAAAATCCAGGCTTCGTCGGTGAGCTGCTTGGCATACGCTTCGCCAATGCGGAACGCGGTGTAGCCGTTGACCACCAACTCATGGGTTGGATGCAACTGCGCAAACACGCGGTAACCTTCGATTGCCTCAATATAGGCTTCGGCGCCAAACTGCGCGTCGGCTAACCGAACTTCGGCCAAGACCGCGAACCGCGAATACTGGGCCCGCGACCGGATGTACTGAAAATATTTCGACGCCGCGAGCCACTCGCTGGCATCAAGCGCTTTCATGCCTTTGTCGTAATTGCGCTCGGCCGACACCGCATATTCGACATTCGCGGCTGGATTCGCGCCACCACACGCCGCCATTGCCATTGCCGTAGCCAGCAGCCCAAGCAAGCCTAGTGTGGCGATGCGGAAATTTCGAGCCTTGGAAATCATTGATCTATTCGTCATTTGCACTTTGCATGGGCCGGGTCGGAGAGCCGTAGCTACCACGACGCCTACGGTGTTGATACAACGACCCTGCGATGGGGGTCAACCGTCGTTTGACTCGGAGGCGCACAGATAGGTTGCTCTTGCTGGCAACTCCGTGGATAACCAGGCCATGAAAACCCTTTGGACATGGCTCGTGGTAGGCGCCGCCGCCTGTGGTGGGCCTACGCCCAAAAGCACCGGCGCGGGCATTGGCGCAAACCACCTCGGCACCGACCTAACCGCCGTGCCACCGCGCATGACCAGAGGGGTGTTGGCCGGCCCCTTATGCGGCGAACAAGAGTGTACCTGCCGCGACGAAACCGCAGCCGACGATGGCGGCGCCGGCTTGCCCGCCGACGACCGCAAACGCTTTGAACTGCGGATTGGGCCCGCCGCCAACGAGCTCTGGGTCTCGGTCGGCGAGCACCTGTATTACAAATCCGCTGAGCGGGCTTCGGCGTGCTTTTATTTTGATCTCGCAACCGGCGAAACGCCTGTGGCCATTCGCGCGTCCAACAATGGCGGCGTTTCAGCGGCGGTGGCGATCTCCGAATATGGTTCGGCCACCAAAAGTTGGTATCAAACCTTTCAATTCAAGTGCGGTAGCCCCGGCATTTGCAGTTATGACGAACTCGACAGTAACAAAACCGAGTATCAAAAATTCGCCCGAGGCCTGCACGATCCATGCGGCTCGGTGCGCATCCAACGCTTGAACTGGAACAGCAGTGAAGCCGCCGATCAACAACACCCAAGCGAGTTAGCGGTAACGC
>JAGPDK010000069.1:0-9015 GCA_018057605.1 Kofleriaceae bacterium
GCTCGGGCCGTGGTGCGAGCTGGTGTTGTGCTGTGAGTTGAAATTCCGTCGAGCGACTAACCATCACCTCGCGCGCGAGTCGGCAATAACGACACCGATGCCTCGAACAAAAATGCTGCCTACTGAGGCTGACCTGGTGTCACAAGTTGCCATTGAACGCCTGTGCCGGCTTGTTCATATGATGTCGATGTTGAAAATAGCCAATATGACAGACCGCCAAATACCAAAGCGGTGATGCCATACCCAATGGTCCCGGGGAGAGATCAACAACACATGGGGTATTTCAGACTGAGGGCACGTAGCTACGGATCGTCGAACCCAGCGTTGGTGCGAAACCGGGACTTTGGTAGCGCGTTTTGCAGCACGAATTCGAAGGTGGCAAACTCTGCCTCGATATTGCCAGGCTACACAACGCGAGCGTTGGCGAGCACATGTTCAGGCTCTTTGGCCTGGCGAAGTTGGGCGTAGACAACGGCTGGCAATACTGACGTCAGGGTCCAAAGCAACGCTCCAAAGGTTGTAGTGACAGGTAACCACGTATGAATTTTGCTCATCGCAGCGACGTTGGCGCTTTGCATTGCTTCGGTCATCTCAGTGCCAAAGGTGTTGTTGAGACCGATGAATTCGTTGAGCAAGTAATTGCAGCCAATGCTCAGTGCTGCGACGAAAAGCGCCGCTGCAAATATCTGCTTGCGATAACCCAGCACAAGCGCTTTGCTGCGACGCATGGCGCTGCGGGCTCCAAGCTTCTCCGTAACTGCGATGGGTACCGCGACGTAATAGTTGAGCCACACCAGGATGCCTGGAACAAGTAGTGCTATCGCCGCGACACCGGCTGCAATGCCGGCAAGCACCACGACGATGACGACAGTTACCGTGCTGGCCAGGGCAACTTTTAAGGATTCGGTGATTGAAATACGCGTGCCGCGCAATTGTAACAAGGTGCCATGCGCGACCGCAGCGCTAATCAAACCACCAACGATAAACAGCGAACCCATGGATACCCATTGGTACAGCTGCACCGCCTCGACCCATTGCACAGGTTCTTTGTTGCCGGTTGCAACGAAACACCAAATAATCATGGGCAAGTTGAGGACCAGCGCGATCGCCGAGAACGGCAACAAGTTGGCTAGCCAAATACGCACAGTGGTAGAGATGGCGGTGCCAGCACTAAATTTTACAGGTTCAATCACGGCGGCACTGTAGTTGGTTCGTCGCGGCAGATGGAAAACACTGCAACAAATTTGATGTCGCGATGACAATTGCCTCGTAGCACCTCGCGTAGCCGCACTCAGTTGTGCGAAGCGTGCTCAGCTGCGTTTAGGCAAGATCCAGTTAGGTCGCGCGAAGTGGCAAGTGTAGCCGTTGGGGTTGTGTTCGAGATAATCTTGATGCTCAGGTTCGGCTTGCCAAAACGGGCCAGCGGGTGCGAGTTCGGTGACAACGGTGCCCGGCCACAAGCCGGATGCATTGACGTCAGCGATGGTGTCGTCGGCGACGGCGCGTTGCTCGGCCGAGGTGAAGTAGATGCCAGAGCGGTACGATGCGCCGCGATCGTTGCCTTGGCGATTCGCGGTGGTTGGGTCGTGAATCTGAAAAAACCATTCGAGCAATTGGCGAAAGCTTAGGAGCGCAGGGTCGTAGATAATCTCGATAGCTTCGGCATGTGAGCCGTGATTGCGATACGTAGCGTTGGCGACGTCGCCGCCGGTGTAGCCGACCCGGGTGCTAAGTACGCCCGGCCTTTTGCGAATCAAATCCTGCATGCCCCAAAAGCAGCCGCCGGCCAAAATTGCTGTTTCTGTTGTGCTCATGGGGGTGTCATAGCGTTCACGTGCGATACAGGCAAACGTTGATTGCGCCTTTGTGACGGGTGCTCACTGGCGCGCACTAGCGGCTTTGGCGATACTCGCGCGCTATGAACGAAGATGAGCGGGTGAATCGCATTGTGGCAATGCGCTGGCGGATCGGTGCAGCGCTCACCGCGGTAATGATGCTGGCCTACTTTGGTTTCATCTTGCTGGTGGCGTTTGATAAGTCACTCGCAGGTTCGTTTATCGGCGACGGTCGGGTCAGTCTGGGAATTGTGCTTGGCGCAGGTACCATTTTGCTAGCGCCGATCCTGACGGCAATCTATGTGCGTTGGGCCAATCGCTACTACGACCCAGCGATTCGTGAGCTGCGCAAACGAGGTCAAGCGTGATCGCAGCAGCGGTGGCGGCCGCACCGGCGGTCGCGTCTGCGTCGACGCTTGGTCACCCCAACGCGGTTGCCATCACGTCGTTTCTGATCTTCGTCAGTATCACGCTAGTCATCACCTATTGGGCGGCACGCAAGACGCGCACCTCGGCTGATTTTTTCGCAGCCGGCGGCAATATTTCAGCGGTGCAAAACGGCTTCGCGCTGGCCGGTGATTACATGAGCGCCGCTAGCTTTCTGGGTATCGCTGGCTTGGTGTCGATGTCGGGTTTCGACGGGTTGATCTATTCGGTTGGCTGGTTGGTGGGCTGGCCGGTGATCACATTTTTGATCGCCGAGCCGCTACGCAATTTGGGCAAATACACCTTCGCTGACGTCGTAGCGTTCCGCTTGCGTGGCCGGCCGGTGCGTATTGCTGCAGCTTGCAGCACCCTCACCGTGGTGATCTTTTATTTAATCGCGCAGATGGTCGGCGCTGGTGAACTCATTCATTTAATGTTTGGGTTGCCGTACCGTTACGCGGTCATCATCGTCGGCATGGTGATGCTGTTGTATGTGTTGTTCGGCGGCATGATTGCGACCACCTGGGTGCAAATTATCAAAGCGACGCTGCTGCTGGTTGGCGCGACGCTGTTGGCGGTAATGGTGTTGGCCAAATTTGGCATGAACCCGTTGGCGTTGTTCGCGCAAGCCAAGGCGCAATATGGCGACGGCGTGTTGCAACCGGGCAAGCTCGTCGATAATCCGCTCGATGCGATTTCGTTGGGTATCGCATTGATGTTTGGTACGGCTGGATTGCCGCATATTTTAATGCGGTTCTACACCGTCAAAGACGCGGCAACCGCGCGGCGCTCGGTGGCGTACGCTACATCTTTGATCGGATTTTTCTACCTTGTGACGTTCATCCTTGGCTTTGGCGCAGCGGTGCTCGTCGGGCGGCAAGCGATTGGCGCGGTGGCTAAAGGTGGCAACATGGCTGCGCCGTTGTTGGCGGAGGTCCTCGGTGGCACTGGTTTTCTCGGGTTTATCTCGGCGGTGGCGTTTGCGACGATCTTGGCAGTGGTCGCCGGCTTGACGCTGTCGGGCGCAGCCACTATTGCGCACGATGTGTGGGGCCACGTGGTGCGCAAGGGCCAGCCCAATGATCGAGAGCAACTGCGCGTTGCCCGCGTTGCCACCGTAACGCTGACCGTTATTGCCGTCGCGCTCGGCTTGGTGTTTCAAGGTCAAAACGTCGCGTTCATGGTTGGCTTGGCGTTTTCAATTGCTGCCTCGGCCAACTTTCCAGCGCTGTTGTTGTCGATGACCTGGCGCCGGTTTACTACGTGGGGCGCCGTTGCAAGCATGGTGACTGGCACCGTTGGTACGTTGACGCTGATCTTGTTGTCACCGACGGTGTGGAAGGATTTGCTGGGCAATCCTGAAGCAATCATTTCACTAAAGAATCCGGGCATCATCACGGTGCCGGGAGCGTTTGTGGTGGGCATTTTGGTGTCGCTGCTGCGTCGCGAGCCCGCTGCCGAAACTGGGTTTGACGCTGCGCAAGAACGTATTCATCTGGGGCCGCCGACGGAGTGAAGGTGGCCGAGCTAAGAACTTAGGTTGGCAAAGCTGGGTGGACTGGCGTTGGTGGCGAAACCACGGTGGCTTGGCCCGACACAACTTGTTCGTTGCCGTTGGTGGTGACCGTGACGCGCAACCGAAATGTTTGTTGCGCTGCGGTCGCAAGCGTTAGTCCGTAGGCCGGCCACGTTGGTGCGGATAACGCGTAACTTGCTTTGATGGTTGCACCAGCGGCAATCGTTTGATCCCAGGCCGCGTATTGGCCCGAAGGCAACCATTGTGTTGGTGAACGCGGGGTCAATTCGCCCAATACTTTGCCTGCTTGGTCGAGCAGTTCGACTTTGCGAATCGCAATGCTGGTGGAACTCGTCGTTGCGGCAGCGACCAGCTGCAGTTGCAGCGCTGATTGATCGCAGTAATATTCGGCTGGAGGAAGTTGCGCGCTGTCGCTGGGGCGGGCGGCGCGTGCAGGCCGTGCGATCACACTTGGTGGCGGTGGGACCGAAGGTGGACCGGTGTCAGGTGTTGCCGGCGGCGCGCTTGTGATCTGGCCACAATCGTCGGCGAGATGAATTGATGATACCGAGATTGCGACGGCACCAGCATTGCCGGCGTTGCTGCCCGTAGTGCTGCCCGTAGTGCTGCCCGTAGTGCTGCCCGTAGTGCTGCCCGCATTGCTGCCGATGTTGCCGCCGGTGCTGGCTGATTTGGCTTTCGGGGAGCCGCAGGCTGCGACAGCTGCCGCAGTTATGAACACTGTCAAAGACGCGTACCTGTTGCCACCACATTGGATCATGCTTACCTCTGCGGCATCGTACGCCAGTTCGACGGTTGCAGCGGTCGTTGCATCGAACTTTGTCACATGCGGTTTTCGGCCGTGGTGCACTGCAATGAATAGGCGATGGCGTCGCGAAACAGCTCGTCACTGTTGCGGTCCTTGCCTCCGCGTTAACGAAGTAGGTTAACCGTCGGCGGTTGCATTGCAGTGGCAAACCATGCAGCGCCACGGTAGGTTTTGGTGTGTTTGTTAAATCGGTCGTTTCCAGAGGGTTGTTGGCTTGTGCGGCCATCACCACGCTGATCTCAGTCGTCGTTGGTACGGCTACACTGACGCTGGCAAGCCCTTTTTGCGGCGGCCAAAGCCATGTTGCACCGGCCGGTGGTGCGTTGCCACCTGGCGCTACCATCGCGGCGTTCCTCGAAGATCGTTATGTCGGCGGCGAGTTATTGGGCCATGCAACCCGGACCACGCGGCTCGGCGCCTATGAAGGTACGACGCCACCGATTGGCAAGTACTGGGCGACCTTAAACGGCAAACGGGTAAAAACTACAACTAAAGATGTAGTGGTCACCGATGGCATTGTGCGTTTCATAACCATCAAGAGTCACAAGCTCGGGCAGCTTCAACTGTGGACCAAGTCACCTTACGATCAAAGTGTTGAGGCTGTGGCAACCTACGATGTCGTCGCTGCACAAGCGCCTAAAGCAGCACTCGAATCAATCGCGTTACCACGGGTCAGCGTCGGGCCAGGGCAGGATCTCCGCATGTCGGTGTATCACTTCGTCGGCCATTTCGCTGAACTCACATTGCCTGACGTGCCTGCAGTCGCGCTGCGCTTGCGTTGGCGCAAGGCTGCGTCAGCGGCCTGGCACACGTTGCTGTTGCCAATACGCAGCGAGCGTCGCGACGACAAACCACAGCAAGTGGCTTGGTTGGGCGAATTAGTTTGCGGCATGACTCGCAACATCGACGCCGTGGAGTTGCAAGCAGGCATCGAAGCTGAAGTTGCCGCGCAGTTGGTAGATGGCTCGACTATCAAGCTTACTCAGGATGCGCCAATCAAGATTCAGTTGACGGCACCGGTCAAAGCTATCGATTGAATAGGTCATCGGTAGTGCGTGAACGCACAGCCGTGGCCTGTGTCGCATTGTGCAGAAAATGTGCAGCAACTATAAGAATTGGCTTAGTTGCAGACGTGTGACGGCTTGTGCCACCGTGGGTATTCAACCATTGCAAGAGGCACCATGTCATTCGCCAAGCTGACGCTGAGTACTGTGATTGGTAGCAGTTTGTTTGCGCTCACCGCAGCGGCCGCGCACGCGCAATCAGTGGCAGTTGAGCCAGCGCACAAGGTCTTTGTGGAAGGTGGCCTTGGCTACGGTTACGGCATGAGCAACAGCCAATTTGTTGAAATCAACAATGGCACCAAACTTGATAGTCCGGCCAGCCGTGGTCCAGCGTTGGATCTCGCCGGTGGCTACACGTTTTTGCCCAACTTGGCAGCTTATGCCGATGTGCAGTTTGCTGCTTCGTCGACGATCACCGGTCAAAACGACAATGGTGATCGCGAATCGTTAGCAATGTCATATTCCAGTTTAGCGGTAGGGCTGCGCGCCACGGTGCCGGTTGGACCCGGCCAAGTGTATGCCCAGTTTGCACTTGGATTTGTGCTGCCGTTCGAAACCGAACGTGATCGGCAAGAACTTAACGGTGACTCGCGCAACACCGTGATTGGTTACAACAGTGGCTTTGGTGCCCGCGGCGAAATGGGCTATCACTACAACGTCAACGACCGGCTTTACATTGCCGGCGGGTTACGGCTGCAAGGTTTTGCAACCGACAACGTCGGGCGTGAGCGGGTGCGAACCGACAAGCCTAGTGGCGACGTAGATCGCGAAGTTTACAGCACCGATCCCAACGCCAACAATACTGCACGGGCCGAGGCGTTTTCCGTGCAAGACTTGCGCATCCGGCTTGGCGTTGGCTATCGGTTCTAGTGCGTGCGGATTGGCTTTCGCGTGGCCGTGTGAAAAGATGCGCGCCATGAAGTTTCGTTCCTCTTTCGCAGATGCAAAAATCTGCGGCGTCGGCCAAAAGTAGGTTGCCGTTGGACCCAACGCTGATCACTGCGACCGGGTGTCATCTTGCGGCCACGTTGGCGCAAGCGTTTCATCACACCAATGCGCATGCGGCGGTGGTGGTTTACGACGCGCGCTGCGAGCTAGCCCAGGCGATGACGGCGGCGTATCAACAGGCGTTGCCGCGTGCACAATTCATCGATTTTGATGCCTGTACACCGGCGGAGGTGATGGCTGCGCTTGCGGAGTTGCAGGCTGCCGATCTGGTGGTGTTGATTCAATCCACTAGTTTTCGCTTGGAAGCGTTTCGGATTCGCGTTGAGCTGTTTCGTCGAGGGCTCAAAGTTATTGAACATCCGCACTTGATGCGCATGCGTGGCGTTGAGGCCAGTTATTATCTCGAATCGTTGGCTTTTGATTCGGGCTATTATGGCGGGACCGGCCGTGCGCTCAAAGCTCAGATCGATCGCGCTAGCGTTGGGCGAGTCGATTCGGGTGCCGGCGCCGAGCTGCATTTTCCTGTTGGATTTGAATCGGCGAAACTCAACATCGGCGACTACACCGGCATGGCCAACATCGGTGGCCAGTTCCCGATTGGCGAGGTCTTTACCGAATCTCGTGATTTGCGAGCGGTCCACGGCCGCGTTCGAATTTTTGCATTTGGCGATGCGACGTTTACCGTCAATCAACCGGTAACGCCGATTACGTTGATCATTGAACAAGGCCAAATCGCATCGACCGAAGCTTCAACGCCGGAATTCGATCAAGTCTTGGCTGACATCCGCGCCGACGAAGGCGTGGTGTGGTTGCGTGAACTTGGGTTTGGCCTAAATCGAGCGTTTACCCGGCAGCGGGTCGTGGGTGACATCGGCACCTACGAGCGCATGTGCGGCATCCATTTGTCATTGGGCGCGAAGCACGGCATCTATGCCAAGCCTGGCTTTAAGCGTGACCAAGGCAAGCACCACGTTGATGTGTTCGCCGTCACCGAGGCGGTGTGGCTCGACGACAATTGTGTTTATCACGATGCTTCTTGGACAGTTGCGTCGATTGCTTTGCAGTCGTAGGGCCGGGTGGCGCGGCCGTCAGTCTCGATTGCGTTACCGCAAAATTCTTGGTACCGGCGATATATGTATACATTTCGCAAACTCAGCGACGGTTCGTTAACTAAAGAACAAGCCTTGGCGCTGGCCAAGACCGGTCGAGACGACCACGGTGTGTTCACCCAAATTGTTACCGAAACTATCGCAGAAGCTGACGATTACGACGGTGATTTGCTCGTTCATGATGGCGATTTGCTGGTGCAAGGCGATCTCAACGTGGCCACAACCTTCGGTGCCCATACGCTGTTTGTGTTGGGCAACCTGACGGTGACGGGTTGTTATTCAGATTCGGATGATCCGCAAACGGTCACGCAAGTAACCGGTAACCTCACGGCAGGTGCAGTCGTTACCGCTGGATTTCTTGAAGTTCATGGCGATGTCACCGTGGCTGGTCCACTACTGGGTGATTACAACGATTGCAGCGCCTTCGTCGGCGGATCGGTGCGTTGTGAGCTGTTTTATCCAGAAGAGCATCACTTCACGATTAAAGGCGATCTGTTCGCAACCAGCCCGATTGGGCGCAACGTTATCCATCGCACGATCGCCAAAAGCAAACCCACGCCGATCGCCGAAAACGATCCCCGCATGCTTGAAATTTTCGACGAAGAATTCTTCGAAATCGATAGCGACGGTGATATCGACCATCTGCGTGACTATGGGGCGGTCAAGAAGCGAGTTCGTGCTGGGCTGCCGTTAAAAACCATCAGCTGAGTTGCAGCAGGTCGGCAGGTCGGCAGGAAATGACGATAGTCGTATCAAGCGCGTACGATCGTGCGAGCTTGCGGCAAGGCGGCGTAACACGATCTGGCTACCGACTCGCACTGCCGCAAGCGTAAAGAAGGTCGTGGCCTTATCACCGCGGTACGTTGCGTGGCTTGCATGACCGGTCTGGCGGCGTTTCGTACCGACATGACGCGGATCATTGCGGTGGAACGTGCATGGGTATGCCTGCACGTTGCGTTTTTGGTGACGGGGCCGGGTGGAGCTAGAACCGAGCGCATGAACGCTGGCCGAATTTCGGGCGGAGTTTGGGTGTCCTACACGACGTGGACGCCGATTTGGGCCGACCACCTAGCACAACTTCGTGCCGCGGTGGCGACCTGTAGCTCGGCAAAGCGCTACGATGTGATCTACGCTTAGACTGTGCGCCTACAGCCTACAATGGATCGTGCACCCCCACGTGTTTGCACGGTAGCTTTGGTTCGACGCGCAAGGTAGAATGGTCGGCTTAGTATGGCACCTCAGGAACATTCACAACACGCCACCTCGCGTCACACTGCGATGATGGATA
>JAGPDK010000069.1:9115-15744 GCA_018057605.1 Kofleriaceae bacterium
CTCGCGTCACACTGCGATGATGGATAGATGTCGGCGCCGAGTGCAGGCGGCTTTGTGGTTCAGCGTAGGATGTTTTGTCCAGTGCTTTGTCCCCGGGATGCTCGCCACCAGTTGCCGCTTGGGCTTTGAGTCACGTGCCGCGCTCGACGGCGCACCGGATGCATTTGTTCCACCTGGATATTTTTTGGTAGGCGGCACTGCGTCGGGAATTATCAGTGACGGGCTGGTGCTACAAATCAACGGCGGCGATGCCGTTGCGATTACCCAAGATGGTCGATTCGCCTTCAACGTGCCGTTAGCCGATGGACAAAGCTACACTGTTACGCTAACGACAACACCGCTGGGTCAGGACTGCGTGCTTACCAACGCGACAGGCGTGGTGACCGGCCAACCCGTGACCACCGTTGATGTGACCTGTTTCGTCTCCGGCACTTGCCCCGTCGCCCCGTTGAATTATACCGCTGATGGAGTTTTCACGTTGCCCACTGGTTGCACCGCGTTCACCGTCGACGCTTTTGGCGGTGGCGGCGGTGGCGGCGCCCGCAATAAGGGCAATGCAGCAGCGGCTGGTGGGCGTGGCGGACACGCGACCCGCGCGTTCATCAATCAAATACCTGGCGCGACCTACGACATCACAATTGGCCTTGGGGGAACCTGTGCGTCGAACATTGCGACCCCGGGCGGTTATGCGGGCGGCAGGGGCGGTGCATCAGGTGGTGACGGCGCCGGTGCTGACGGCGCTGGAGTCACCGCGCTCGGTGGAGACGGCGGTGCTGGATCAATGGGTGGGCAGCCTGGTGGCCCTGGCGGTGTCGGCAACTTTGGTGGCGGCGGTGGTGGCGGTGGCGGAGATGCTGCGCGTGGCAACAGCGCGGGTGCCGCAACCACCTTTCGTATTGTCATGACACCACCGGTAGAGTTGGTGGTTGCAGGTGGCGGTGGCGGGGCCGGTGCCACCGATCAAAATGGCGATGTCTCTGGCGCAGGTGGCGCAGCGTGTGTCGGGTACAGTGGCGCGCCGGGCGCAGCCGCAATTGCTGGCGGGCGGTCCGCTGGCGGTGGTGGCGGTGGTGCGTGCATGTGCGATGGTGGCACCTGCGCAAGCACGCCTGATTCAACGGGTGGCCTTGGCGGTTCAGCTGGACTCGCACAAAACTGCACCGCTGATCAAAATGGCCAACCCGGCCATCTGATCATTTCGTTTCCGTAGCGCTAACGAGGGCGTTTGCCCGCAGGTTGCAAAAATTGCCGAACAGGTCGGACGTGATGCTGCTCGCGCAGTCAGTCGCGTACGATTGTGCGAGCTTGCGGCAAGGCGGCGGGTTTTACTCCGGTGCCGATGGCTGCGGCCTTGGCAGCGCGGCGTAACACGATCTGGCTTCCGACGAGGTCGAAAGCAATCGCGCCCAAGGTTAGGGCTGTGCCCACGATGTTTTCGTTGATTGCCAAGTAGCGCAAGCCCAATACTTCGATGCCCGCGAGCAGCATGGCGCGCAGCCATGCACCTGCGACCATGTGTCCGGTGCCAAAGGTGATGCAACATGAGACCAACGCGCCGATGGCCACACGGCGTCGATAACTAAGCCGGCTGCTTAACGCTTGCAATGATTCTTGGGGCGCGCTTAGGGCCGCAACCTGTGCATACGCTAAGGCGTCAGCGTCGACTGGGGCGCCCGCGGCCATGGCTTCGGCTTCGAGCGCTTCGTCGGAAACATCGACGCCCTTGCGGGCCTCGGCAACCAACCGGCGCGCTTCGTCGGCATCTTTGACCGCCACTTGCAATTGCAGTGAGATGGCTGCGCCGCCGAGCCCACCTAGCAGCGCTGCATGGTGTTCGCCTGAAACGTTGGCGTGAATACCTTGGTCTCGCAGCAGAGACTTCAACATGGATGCTTCGGCAGAATTGGCACAGGTTGCAACTGCGATGCGGGCATCAATGTCAACACGGCGGGCCATGTCGCGACCCTACGTGGCAGCGGTGATCGGCGCAAGGGCCAGGCGCTACTGGGTCACCGCGTGCAGCGCATCGGCGAGGTTTTGTACGGTGCGATCGAGATTGCCGAAGGTTTCATCGTCGCTGTCGCCCCAAGCCCAGAACGAAATCATCAGTTGCGACCCGAGTTGCGGCGACGTGGCGTGGCTGGACGGGTTTGGTACCGCTAAGAATCGGACCGGTACAATGGTTGTACTAACCATGCCACGGCGAAAGTCGGGGTCAGCGGGGGCCAATGCGACATGGAGTTGTTGGGCCAACTTCGGCATGGCAGCAACCGGCAAATTTCGTGTGAGGTCGCGAAACAACAACATGATCCGGCCTGAGCAAACCTGCGTTGCGGCAACGTGCGGATATGGATTTGGTTGTGGTCCGGTGAACTCGCAGTCATTACTTTCCAATGCTCCGGTGCTGGCATTGATCCATTCGAGCAATGTGTAAAAACGCTCGATCGCAGCGGTATGTTGCCACGGCAGTAAATCTTCGAGAGCGGTACGAATCAGCGCGGGTGAGCGCACAAGATCGTAGTGTCGAAACAGCGGATTGTCGGCCGCGTCAGTCCATGGATGCGACCGCAATGGCAGTGGCGGTCCGGCATACTCGACGGTTTGCATGGCCCGACACTACGCTGGTTCGTGGTTTGCTTCCAGGCACCGGCCGGCATGGCTGGGGGGCCGCTCCGCGCAGCCGCAAAAAATTCAACCCGCCAAACGTGGCTACGCGCTACAATCCACGTGGAGGTACTTGTGGTGACACCAGCGCCCACCGCGTGTGCGTATTGCGGCGATGCAACATCCAGCGCGCAGGCAATCCTCGACGTTGATGGTTGGCGTTGCGCGCAGTGTCAGTTGCGCAGTGCGATTGCTATCAGCCATGGCGCCGATGAACAGTTTGGTAGCATTGGCCGCCAAGCGATGGTGCGTAAAGGGATACGGGTGCGCAACCGTGCCGTGGTTGCGACCTTGGCGATGGTGGGTTGTTTGGGTGTTGTAGGTTATTTGATGACGCTGCCAAACGATGTTTCAAGCGTTGGTTTGTACGCGATAGTAGGGGCGTTTACGTCGACGGTGGTGTTGGGTTTCGAACTCGCAGCGCACCGCCGCATTAAAAATGCACTGCAACAGATGGCACTACCTGCGGCCAATGTAGTCGCTGAATAAAAAAATCCTCAGGTGAAAACAATCTGCGCCCCGTCGGCGAGGTCGAAGAAGTCGCCAGCGGTAATGATCTCTTTCACTTGCGGCAACAGATCTGCTTGGGTGCGCTTGAACATTTTCATGGCGAGTTCACAGCCGTACAATGTTGCGCCCGACTCGTCGAGAATCTGAATCATTTCGCGCACCGTTGGTAGTTCCAGTTCGGTCATTTGTTTTTTCATCATGTGCGCGGCAAGCGCTTCCATGCCAGGCAGGCCGCCGACGATGGTTGGCATACCGCTGGCAGGGTTGCCGGCGAGGTTGACGTGTAAGTGATCAACCTTTTTATCGGTCACGGCGTCGAGACCCCAAAACGTAAAAAACACGAAGGCTTCGATACCGGATTGACGTGCGGCATTAGCCAAAATCAAGGCAGGATATACTTCGTCGAGGCCGGCTTTGGAGCAGATAATTGCGACTTTGCGTTCGGTGGACATAACGGTTCCTTGTGATGCGTAACAGCAGTGGAAAAGTGTGGCGGATTACAAACAGCCTGCGGGCTTCGGCAGGCCGGCAACTTTGGCGATCGTGCGCCCCGGTGCTTTAGGGAAAAGCACATACAGGTCTTTGGTTGACAAGCTGGTGACTATGGTCAAGCGGCGAATGTTGGGTGATTGCTTGGTACTTGCAAACTCGGCACGTGCGGCTTCAAGCACCGTCCAGTGCGCCTCGGTTAACGTGAGGCCTTGAACCACGGCCAAGGTTTCGCCCAAGGGTTTGGTCCAAGCATTGGCATCCATCAGGTGGCCGTCGGCCGAATAGGCAATTCCGTCGATGACTGCACCTGGCACCGCGGGCTTGGGCGTGCTGCAGCTGGCGTCCGGGGCAGCTGCTACGGTGGCTCGCTCAGCGCTGGCTTTCACCGCCGATTTTGCGACCTTGGCCGCTTCCGCTGGGGGCAAAGCGCGTTCGATACCGAGGGCCTTTTTGCCACGGCGTGGACCCAGGAGCTGCGAAAGTTTGGCATTGCGGTCGGCGCTGGCTTCGTGTTTTTCGGCCATGGCGCTCACCCCGTGGCCAACTCGGCGCAGCATTTCAAACATGATCGCCATGCCTTTTTGCACGTCTTCATCTTTGGTGGCGCGCACCATGCCAAACATGCCAAGGGGCTTGAGCTTGTCACCTTCGTTGATGGCGGCACTGGCATCTGCGGCCACGCGCAACATATCGGGTTGGGTGAACACCCGCACCGAATCTAAAATGCTGACGATGGCGTCGCCGAGTTGATCAACGTCGCGCGGGCTAAAACCCTCGACGATCCGTTGGCCCACACCCATGACCGATTGCGCAAAAGCGAAATAGCCTTTTTGTTCGAAAATGGCGAAGCGTGCAATCGCGGTGTTGAGTGCCTCTTTGACGACCGGGACCAGCTCGGCGATCATGTCTTCGGTGGCGCGTTGCCGCGCGGTGACGTACGCCAGCTGTGCGGCCATCTGGTCGAGCTTGGCGAGTAAGGTTTGATATTCAGTTTGCATCGGTGGGGTTCCTGTGGCTGCGACGGTGCGAATGGTGCTGGCGGGGTTAGACATGTTTACCTGCCATTTGCATGTGGTGATCGAGCGGCAGATCTTTGCCTGCGACCAGCGTGCTCCAATAGATCCACTTAAACGCTAGCTTGCCCCAGTGATTGACGGCGGTTTCTTCGAGCAAACTAAATGGCCCGATACCCGGCAGTGGGAATTTGCCTGGCAGTGGCTCAGTGGTGTAGTTGAAGTCGATCAGCATGGCTTTGCCGAAGCCAGTTTCAATGAAGCAGTTGGCGTGGCCATCAAAATTCGCCGTCATTGGGCGGTTGTCGATCGCGGCTAGCAGATTTTCGGTGAGCACCTCAGCTTGGAAGTGCGCCACTGCGCCGGCTTTGGATGAAGGCAAATCGGTGGCATCGCCGATCGCGAAAACATTGCTGGTGCCGTTCACGGTGAGCAAACTGCGGTGCGTCGGAATCCACCCGCCTGAGTCACCGAGGCCGGAAGCGGTGATGACTTCGGCACCGCTGTGGATCGGAATCGAAACCAGCAGATCGTAATCGAGGGTGCGGCCGTCATACGAAGCCAGTTGGCGTTTGCTGCCAGTAACTTCAGATGCAGCGAAGTCACCGACTACATGAATGCCGCGACGGGTCAGCATGTCGCCGAGATAACGCGAAGCAACCGGTTTGGTAAACGCACCTTCAAGTGGCGTGGCATAGACGATTTCAACTTTGTCGCGCATACCGCGTTGCGTGAAGTAGGCGTCGGCAAGAAATAGAAATTCGAGCGGGGCGACCGGGCACTTGATGGGCATTTCAGCGACGTTAAGTAACAGCCGACCGCCTTTGAACTCGGCGAGGGCACGGCGCAACGCTTGCGCACCATCGAGCGTGTAGAAATCGAACGCGGTTTTTTGCCAACCTTCACCGGCTAAGCCAGTGGTGGACTCCGGCATGATGCGTGACCCGGTGGTCAGCAGCAAAAAATCGTAGCGCAACGATTCGCCACCGACCAACGTCACGCGATTTTCATCGGTTGCGATGCGGTCGATCTCGACTTGGCGATAGTTGACGCGTGGATCAATGAGTGACCGCCGAGATTTGCTGAGTTCGTCGTCGCGATAGCTGCCGAAGGGCAAGAACAACAAGCCCGGTTGATAGACGTGGACGTCGTCGCGATCGAGCAACGTAACTTCCCAGTTGGCGTCTAACATACGCACCAGACGGTTGGCCATCATGGATCCTGCCGTGCCGCCGCCTAAAATCAAAATTCGTTTCATAGATTGCCTCGGTTCGTTGCTGGAACTACTACCACGCAAAGTGCAATCACTGCGCCAGTTGTGCTGCGCGCTGGCTTGCGCATCAGCAAGGCCAAGTCCGCAGATCTTGCGCGGCGCACGAATCGCTGCGCAAGGGTTGCAGTGCTTGCTGAGCGCCTAGCGTGGCGGTGCTTGCAGCTAGGTGCGGCTCGCGGGCGGGTCAAAATCCAGCCGGGCAATTTGCAGCACGCCGACCATCATTGAACCACCTGCGGCTTTGGTAAACGCTAAGTCGCGTTGGCCGAGCGCTCGGGCGTAGCCAAGCGAGTTGTTCCACATGGTGGTTTGCGCTGTGCGCGCCATGGGATCGGGTGCAACCGCCGAGCCCGGATACAGCGCAGGATAGCGAGCTTTAAATGTTTGGCCATCGGTCAGCGTAAGCTCGACCGGCATCCACATAAAATCAAACGACGATCGCGCTTCGATCATGGTGATGCTGCGCACTTGGCTAAACGCGATGTCGAGTACATCTTCGCCATGATACAGCGGCATGATGGGCCCGGTGAGATCGTCGGTATCGGTGACGTGGGCAAAACGTGCGGTTTGGCCGTTGCGCCAGGTTAGCGTGCCTGGGCTTGGTGGTGCGGCGGCTTTGATCTTGTTGATCACCTCGGCCGCTTCGTCGTAGCGCTCCTGCGCATGCAGGACCAGCG
>JAGPDK010000470.1 GCA_018057605.1 Kofleriaceae bacterium
GCGTTGGCCAGCGCGTACGTAACCAGCGCGTCGGTCAACTTACCGGAAAGCAACAAGAACTTCCGTTGCGTGCAACGGCGGGTGATGAAGTAGTAGGCGCCGCGGCGGCGGTAGGCTGGTCGCATGCAGCGGCCATCGGCCGGTGGCGGCAGAAGTTGCGTAACAACATATAAAAACAAACCCCGGTCGGGAATTCCGGTCGCATGCGGCGGCCATCGGCCGATGACGGGAGAAGTTGCGTAACAACATATAAAAACAAACCCCGGTCGGGAATTCTGCGGTCGGGAATTCTGGGAATTCTGAAAACAAACCGCGGTCGGGATTTGCCGGTCGGGATTTGCCGCCAAAACAAACCCCGGTCGGGATTTGCCGTGCTGATCGGCCGCGGAGTCGGAGCCGGGGCAACGGAGCCGGCACCGGGCAAGCACTCGGTGTCTACACGTCCAGGTCGCCGATTTCGCCGGCGTTTTCCGTGATCATTTTGAAGCGTGCGGCCACATCTTTGCCCATGAGCTCAGAAATGACGATATCGGTGGTCAACCGCTCTGCGTCCGGAACCCGGACCCTCAGTGCCGATCGGGATTTCGGTTCTAAGGTGGTCATCTTGAGCGTCGCAGGATTCATTTCACCAAGGCCTTTGAAGCGCGTGATGCTGGGTTTGGCATTGCCTTTAACTTCGGTTTTGATGATGCGATCGCGATGCTCGTCGTCGAGCGCCCAAAACGTTTGTTTGCCAACATCAATGCGATACAGTGGCGGCTGGGCCAAGTACACGTGGCCATGATCGATCAGCCCGCGCATGTGGCGAAAAAAGAACGTCAGCAATAGCGTGGCAATGTGGTGGCCGTCTGCATCGGCATCCATCATCAAGAAGATTTTGCCGTAGCGCAGCTTCGAAACGTCAAGCTCCGGGCCAAAACCGCAGCCCAGCGCCGATACAATATCTTGCAGTTCCTTGTTGGCCAACAGCTTGGCATTGTTGGCTTGCTCGGTATTAAGCACTTTGCCGCGCAACGGCAAAATCGCTTGGGTCCGACGATCGCGGCCCTGCTTGGCCGAGCCACCTGCCGAATCGCCTTCGACGATGAACAATTCACTATCATTGGGATCCGTCGACGAGCAGTCGGCTAACTTGCCTGGCAAATTCAACCGATGCGACACTGCGGTTTTGCGAGTAACCGCCTGCGCTGCGGCACGCGACGCCTCGCGAGCCCGCGCTGCGATAATGACCCGTGCCACCACCGCATGGGCCCAGTTCGGATTGCTGTTGAGATAGTTTTCCAGGCCCGGCCGCACCAACGCTTCAACCTGCGCTGCAACTTCAGGGTTGTTCAGCCGGTTTTTGGTTTGGCTTTGAAATTGCGGATCGTGCACGTACGTCGACAAAATCGCCACGACACCTTCGCGAATGTCCTCGGCTGTCAAAGTCACGCCCTTGGGATCAAGATTGTGCGTCGACATGTAGTTACGCATCGCTTTTACGATTGCGGTGCGCAACCCGGCATCATGAGTGCCACCGTCGGGCGTCGGCACACTGTTGACGTGGGTTTTAATCATGTCGTCGGTGGCTTCGGTCCACTGCAACGCCAACTCCACGCCCAATTTGGCTTCTTTGTCCTGCTTTTCAAAGTAGAACACCGCGCCGTTTAACGGCACCGCCACTTTGCCACGCTCACCGACTAACTTAGGCAAGTACTCGGCAATTCCATTTTCATGAAAGAATCGCGTCGTTACCGCAGGCGATTGGGTTTCATCTTTGAAAATGATTTCCAAGCCGCGATGCAAAAAGCTTTTGATTTCGAGCCGCTCGGCAATCCACTTGGCATCGAACGACAGCTTGCCACCAAACACTTCGTCATCGGGACGGAAGTGCACGTGGGTGCCGGTGCCACGGGCCACTCCCATGGTTTTAAGTTTGCCTTTGGTTTCACCGCGCGAAAAATTCATTTCGTAACGCTGATTGTCGCGTTTGACGGTGACCACCAGCTCCGACGACAACGCGTTGACCACGGCGGCACCCACGCCGTGCAAACCACCTGACACCGCGTAGCTTTTGCCACGCTCAAATTTACCACCCGAGTGCAACGTCGAAAAAATCACTTCGAGCGCGCTCTTTTTGAACTTGCTCATGGTGTCGACCGGAATGCCCCGGCCGTTGTCTTCCACCGTGGCGCTCTTGCCGTCTTTGTGCAGCGTTACGTCAACTTTGGTTGCGTACTTGTTAATGACTTCGTCGATCGAATTGTCGACGACCTCCCACAACAGATGGTGATAGCCATCTTTGCCCGTGCCACCGATATACATCCCCGGGCGCTTACGCACCGGCTCAAGGCCTTCGAGTACCTGAATGTCATCGCCGGTATAGGTTGTTTTTGTCGTCATAGTCTTTACTCAGGAGTACTCGGTAAACGTCGTCAGAATGTGTAGCGGTCCGCTGGGTCTTAATTGCTGGTCTTCACTCTGGGGCTGGGTCTCGGTATCACCCCGCGCGAGTAACGCGTGGTGGGGTGAATTTCCCGGCTGTGCCGGGAAAGAGGGGACGGGCAAGGCCCCTCTCAATGACGGGCAAGTCCCCTCTTGTTAGTTGACACTCGACCCACCATCGGCATTGGCCAGCGAAGGAATTCCCACCGGTTTCGGCACCAATTTAAGCTCGGTCTTCTTGATGATCTGATGGCCTTTGCCACCACGTGCCGACGTGCCCTTGGGGTTGGCCAGCAGCTCAAACTGTTTGCCGCCCTTGACGGTTTCGACCGTAAGTTTTTCACCTTTGCCACCCGCGACAAAGCCGATGACCATATCGTCGTCGGCAACTTTGATGACCGTCACGCCACGGCCAGCACCTTCAAGCTTCGATACTTCACCGGCAGCGCATTGCAGCACATGGGCTTCACGCGTCGCCAACACAATCGTGTCGGTATCGGCGCACGGCACCACCCCCAACACTTCGTCGCCCGGGGCCGGTTTGGCATACCGCCGACCGGCTTTGGTGGTTAGCTCGGAGTGGCTCGAGGTGGCAAAGCGCATGCCGAAACCGTTGCGGGTAATCGCCAATAGCTGCGGTGCCACCAACGCCCGGGCATCCAGCGTCATCGCGGCAATGATCTTCTCACCGTCGCTAAACTTGAAGTACTTCTGCGCTGGATCGCCATAGCCCGTCGATGGCGCAATGTCGTTAATCTTGATGACGTACGCTGAGCCAGCCGAGGTAAAGAAGATAACTTTTTCTTTGGTGGAGCCAGGCAACACGGCCATGACCACGTCACCTTCGCGGGTGCGCGTCTGGCCAGGGTCTTTGATCTCGCGCACGCGTTTGATCCAGCCATCGCGAGTGACCACCACGTTGGCATCTTCATCGACGATGAACGCATCGGCATCGAATTCTTGTTCATCGGCCACGCCACCCACTTTGGTACGCCGCGGCGTGCCCAAAAGTTCGGACATTTCTTTGAGTTCGTCTTTAATGACCGACCACAACTTGGTTTCGCTCTTGAGGATGCTTTCAATCTTCTTGGCTTCGGCGGTTTTGGCTGCCAACTCTTCGCGAATCACGTTGATCTCAAGCTTCGCCAATTTGTACAGCTTGAGTTCCAGAATCGCTTCAACTTGAATTTCATCAAGTTTGAACCGCTTCATGATCTTGCCGGCAGCATCGGCTTTGCCGTCCGATGCCCGAATGATCTTGATGGTTTCGTCGAGCGCATCAAAGATGCTGCGGAAGCCTTCTAAAATATGGATGCGGCGACGCAATTGCGCCAATTGGTATTCGAAGCGCCGGCAGGTTACTTCGTAGCGGAAATCAAGGAAGTGCCGCAGCATCTCTTTGACGCCAGTACGGCGCGGCTGCGGTGGCGCATCCGAAGGAATTTTACGGCCAGCGTCGTCGGACAAATAGCCCGGCGGGACCAAACACGTCAGGTTGACGTGAAAGTTCGATTGCAGCGGGGTTTGTTTGTACAGGTACGCCATCACCATTGCTGGATCGGCGTCTTTTTTAATCTCCAACACGATGCGGACATCGGTAGTTGATTCATCGCGCACATCGAGCAAGTACGGCAGCTTGCGTGCGATGATGACATCGGCGATTTTCTCAACCAAATCGGACTTGGTCATCGCGTACGGAATCGACGTAATGACGATGTCGGTGCCGCCGCGTTTTTTCTCTTCGAGTTTGTATTCGCCACGCACGCGCAACGCGCCATGGCCGTCTTCGTAGATTTGCCGCAGTTCAACTTTGGAGTTGAGCAACTGGCCGCCGGTTGGAAAATCCGGGCCTTGGATGTGCTTCATCAACGACGCATGGGTAATGTTTGGCTCTTCGGCCAACGCAATACTCGCCGCGATGATTTCGCGCAGGTTGTGGGGCGGAATGTTGGTCGCCATACCAACGGCGATGCCGGTTGATCCGTTGACCAACAAGTTGGGGTAGCGTGCTGGCAACACCGACGGTTCTTCTTCGGTCCCATCGTAGTTGGGCCGCATGTCGACTACGTCAAAAT
>JAGPDK010000471.1 GCA_018057605.1 Kofleriaceae bacterium
GGCGAAACGCCCTTCACTTCGGACATCGCAACCACCGGCAGGAAACGGAAGAACAATAGGAACATAGTGAAGAACAAACCAAAGCTGCCCACGAACAGGCCGATGTCCCAACGCGTTGGCGAGTAGCCAGCCCAGCTGCTTGGCAGCGCGGTTCGGGTCAACGACGTCGCGATAATCACGAAGCGCTCGAACCACATACCGATGTTCACGAAGATGCAAAGGATGACAATAATAACGGGTGAACGGCGAATCTTCTTGAACCAGAAGAACTGCGGAATCAGCACGTTGCAGCTCACCATCGCCAGGTACGCCCACCAGAATGGACCAAACGCACGGTTGATGAAGGTGAATTGTTCGTACAGGTTACCCGAGTACCAGGCGATGAAGAATTCGATGGCGTATGCACCGCCAACCATCATGCCGGTGGCCAAGAGGATCTTACACATCGCTTCGATGTGGGCTTCCGTGATGATGTGCTTCAAGTTGAACAAGTGACGCGCTGGAATCATCAGCGTGAGCACCATGGCGAAACCCGAGAAAATTGCGCCAGCAACAAAGTACGGAGGGAAAATCGTGGTGTGCCAACCAGGCAGTTGCGAGGTGGCGAAGTCGAACGAAACCACCGAGTGCACCGAGAATACCAACGGCGTCGAGATCGCAGCGAGGATCAAGTACGCGCGCTCGTAGCGATGCCACTGCCGAGCCGAACCGCGCCAGCCGAGGGCCAAAATGCCGAAGATGATTTGTTTTGGCCGGGTGGTTGCGCGGTCGCGGAACGTCGCGAGGTCAGGCACCAAGCCCATGAACCAGAACAAAATCGAGGTGGTGGCGTAGGTTGAAATGGCGAAAACGTCCCACATCAATGGCGAACGAAATTGTGGCCACATGCCCATGTCATTAGGGTGTGGAATCAACCACCACGCCAACCATGGCCGGCCGGTGTGCAGAATCGGAAACAACCCTGCGGCCGAGACTGCGAAAATCGTCATCGCTTCGGCGGCGCGGTTAATCGAAGTGCGCCAGCCTTGCCGCGTCAAATACAACACGGCAGAAATCAACGTACCGGCGTGACCGATACCAATCCAAAATACGAAGTTGGTGATGTCCCATGCCCAGCCGACAGTATTTGAGTTACCCCAAACGCCGACGCCTTCGACGACCAGCACATACACGCTGTACACGCCGATCATCAACATGATGAGCGCGAGCCCAAGCGCAACGAACCACACTTTGGGTGGTTTTGGGTTTTCAGCCACCCACGCTACATCGCGGCTAACGCTACGGAAAAACTTCCGCGCCTCACCTGGTGCAAAGTGATGATCGTCAGCGCTATGAGCTGCTTGATCGTGATGTGCGCCATCGGTTTTGTGAGCGGGCGCTTCCGTCATACCTTCGGTGTCCATTAGTGACCACCCTCTTTGATGTGGGCCGCTGGGGCCGCGTGACCATTTGCGTTGGCTTTGCTGCCAGGCATTTTAGGATGTGGGTTGCGCACCCGCGCCATAAAGCGATTGCGCGGCTTGACGTACAACTCCGGCAAAAGGTCGTAGCTACGACGATCTTCATGCAGTTTTGAAACCCGGCTGTCTTTGTCCATCAAGTCGCCGAACACAATGGCCTCGGTTGGGCATGCAGCTTGGCATGCCGTGACCACCGCACCGTCAGGCATCGGGCCTTGGATGTCGGCTGGCGTACCAGCGACTAAGCCTTGGCGGATTTCGGTTTTGTGTTTGATCTTGGCGTTTTGGATCCGTTGCACGCAAAACGAGCACTTCTCCATCACACCGCGTTGCCGCACCGTGACTTCAGGGTTGAACAACAGCTTGCGCACGCGGTTCCGGGCGTCGGTGAATTCTTTGTGATAATCAAAAAAGTTAAAGCGCCGCACCCGATACGGGCAGTTGTTCAAGCAATAACGGGTGCCAACACAGCGGTTGTACGCCATGTCATTGAGACCTTCGTCGGAGTGAATCGTGGCGCCGACCGGGCAGACTTGCTCGCAGGGTGCGTTTTCGCACTGCTGGCAACCCACCGGTTGGTGCGCAATTTGTGGATTGTCGGGCGACCCGCTGAAGTAGCGGTCGATTCGGATCCAGCTCATTTCACGATTGTTGATAACTTCTTTTTTGCCGACGACCGGAATGTTGTTTTCCGACTGGCACGCCACCATGCACGAGTTGCAGCCGGTGCAGTTACCGAGGTCAATCGACATCGCCCAACGGTGGCCTTTGTATTCGTGTTCTTCGAACAACGACAAACCACGCCCGCCGGCTTCGTCTTGGAAGTACTCGCTAGCTTCTTCGGCTTTCCAACTGTGGTCTTCAAACTTGCTCAGCGGCACTTCGCGCACGATCAGTGGCGTACGCTTGGCGATTTCGTCTTGCGCTAGGTTTTTGTTCGGTGCCAATGGATGGGTGCCGCGGAAATCCCAGTGCTCTTGCACATTCGCGAGTTGATAGCTGGTGCCTGTAGCCTTGACGGTGATGCCGTTCAAGATGTCGAAACCCGCCACAGTTCGCAGCGGGTACACATTGAAGCCAACCGTCTTTTTATCGAGACCGCCAACATGGCCGGCTTTCGATCGACCACCACCGATAACCAAGGCAATCGAATCGCGCGCTTGGCCCGGCATCACGTAACAAGCCACCGTCATCGGCTTGCCGCCTGGGCCTTGCAACGTGATCAACGTGTCATTCTTGAGGCCAAGGGCCACCGCGGTGGTCGGTGCGACCATTGCGTAATTGTCCCAGGCAACTTTGGTGAGAAAGTCCGGGGTCTCTTGCAGCCAAGCGTTATTTGCAAAACGGCCATCGTAGCTAAAGCCCGACTGCACGAAGACCACTTCGAGTTCACCGTTTTTACGCGGTGAACCACCGAGTTGGCCAGGCTGCAAGCGCGTTGCTGCAACGGTTGGCGCCGCAACCGGCGCTACTGGCAGCGCTGAATTGGCAATGAAACCGTCATGGACCGACTGTTTCCAATTGGCGGTTTGATGTTGATTCTTGAGCAGCGCTTCACCAGACAAGCCATCGCCAACCAAAATCGAGACCAATTCTAAGTTGCTGATGGCACCGTAAAGCGGCGCAATCAACGGCTGCGCGATGGAAACCGTACCATCATAGCTGCGGGCATCGCCCCATGCTTCGAGGTAATGGGTCCGCGGCACATAGGTGGTCGTCACCGCCGACGTTTCATTGGCGTATTCGGCCAAATGGACCGAGCTGCTCACTTTGGCAAGCGCCATTGCGAAGTCAAGATCGGCAGGTGCATCGAATACTGGATTGCCGCCGAGAATCACGAGCTGCTTAACTGCGCCAGCATTGATGTCAGCAACCAGCTTCTTAATCGAGTCGAGATGACTCACGCGATCGGGTTCGGCATCTTCGATATAATCAAGACACGCACCAACCGCGCCGATGGCTGCGTTGATTTGGGCAACCAATGCATGCACCACAGGCGGTTGGCGGCGACCGGCAATGAGCACGGCAGTGCCGCGATTGGCGCGTAGTTCCGATGCCAAATGCTCGACGAAAGGCGCAACTGCCGCTTCTTTCAAGAATTCAGCCGCAGGAGCTGCGCCACCAGAGATAGCGGCATCAAGTGCCATGACCAAAGGAAGAATCAAATCCGAGCGCAGTGGCAAGCGATGATCGGCGAGTGCGCCGGTATTGGTGAACGCGCTTTCCACCGACCACAAGCGATTCATTTTATCGCCACCGCGGGTACCGTTGGGACGCCGGCTCTTGCCGAAATCTTTGCTGTAGCGCAGTGCGGCGGGATGCTCGACGAAGATGTCGGCATCGAGGGTTACGATCGTATCGCATTTGTCGAGATACGCCATCGGACGCACTGGCCGACCGTAGGCTTGCGCCGTGCCGAGCCGCTCGTTATCCCACGACAACGCTTCGTACTCATGCCACTGCGTGCCCGGGAACTTTTCGCGCAGCTTTTGTTTGAGCCCGTGCATCGTTGGCGACGACGTTGCTTCCGACAGAATGCGCAAACCGGTAACACCAGCTTTTTGGGTTTCGTTCCACCAAGCGCGCAGGCCATCGATGTTGGTGCCTTTACCCGCCGCTAACGCCTTGGAGTTCGCAGGATCGCGGTCCGGATCAAAGAGGTGCAAAACGCTTGCTTGCGCGAACGTCGACGAACCTGCATGGCGGTTGACACCTTCACCTACCGGCCCCGCGAACGGATGCTCGGGGTTGCCGTCGACATGAATTGGCCGGCCTTCGTACGACGACACCAGCAACGGTTGGGCAAATCCGCCCAATTCAAACGCACTTGCGTATTGTTGGGTGGAGCCGGGCACTTGATCTTCGGGGCGTCGCGCCAACGGCACGATTTCTTCTTTTTCGTAACGATGGCAACCTGCGCCAGCAACACCGGCGAGCGCCATACTGGCGCCCATCAAATGGAAAAAGTTGCGGCGCGACATCGGGTCGACCACATCTTCATCACTGCCGGCAGGAAACTCATCGGGCACACCGACGAC
>JAGPDK010000472.1 GCA_018057605.1 Kofleriaceae bacterium
AAGGCCACCAGCCATTGCACCGGCCGCACAAAGCGTTCATCTGCCCAACCCCAGCGCATTGACTTTTGCCACGCGATGCCACTGATCCAACCAGCAAGCATGGTCGGTAACAAGGCAACCGTTGCAACGCCGGGCACAAACTTGGTGGCCAAGGCGTATTCGCCTTTTTTGCCTTCGGCTGGCCCGCGCGTTACGGTCACAACGTCAATACCATTTTTCGCAGCAAAGCCCTGCCCGGCTTTGCTCAGCGTGCCATCCGCAGCGAATGCAATATTCACCGGCGGACCAACGATGAGTTCGTTGAGGTCAGGTTGCTTGGGCGCTAACGCCTTAACGATGACCGCCAACCGACGCGGCGTGCCAACTACCGTCACACCGTCGTGTTGCAAACGCGCTGCCGCGAGTTGCGCCGTGACCAGCTTAGGTAAATCCTCCAAGGCTTTGGCCAACATGCGCGCTGGAATTTCTTCGCAGCCAATTTCAAAAAGCAGATCAGACATCGGAACCTCCAGCGACCATCGACGCAGTGAAAGCCGTTGCCACCGCACGCGCTGCGGCAATCGCACCGGCATTAACACCAGCTTCAGCCGCGCCTTCAAATGCTGCTTGCGCTGCCGCACCAAGTGCTTTTGGCAACAACGGGAACCCTAAACGGGCCCGTGACGCAACGTAGTGTTCGGCGCAGGCTTTGGCCATGCCTCGGACCCGCCCGATGAAACGCTGGCGTTCGGTCACAGAAATCGCACCGCGGGCGTCGAGCGAATTAAACGCGTGCGACGCCTTCATGCAAAATTCATACGCTGGCAACACCAACGGGCGAGGCAGCGCCAACAGCCGTTTGCATTCGCTTTCGTACTTGTCGAACAACATGAAATAAAACGGCGCGTCGAGCTGCTCGAAGTGATAGTGCGAATATTCAACTTCCCACGGATGGCGAATCTGGCCGTAGGTCGTATTGGCATCCCACTGCAAATCAAAGATGTTGTCTTTTTGTTGCAGGTACATCGCGATACGTTCAACGCCGTAGGTCAGCTCGGCAGTCACCGGCGACAAATCGATACCACCGGCTTGCTGAAAGTACGTAAACTGCGTGACTTCCATACCGTCGGCCCATACTTCCCAGCCTAGGCCCCACGCACCCAGCGTCGGCGATTCCCAGTCATCTTCGACGAAACGGATGTCATGCTTGGCAGGATCCAACCCAATGGTGCGCAACGAATCAAGATAGAGATCTTGCACGTTAAGGGGTGACGGCTTGAGGCCAACTTGAAATTGAAAATACGCGCCCAGTCGATTTGGATTTTCACCGTAACGTCCGTCGCCCGGACGTCGGCAATATTGCGCAAACGCCGCTTTCCACGGCTCGGGGCCCAGCACCCGCAAAAATGTTGCGGGGTGAAACGTGCCGGCACCGACTTCAACGTCCACCGGCTGCTCAACCACACAGCCATGTTTGGCCCAGTAGGTTTGCAGTGCAAAAATGAGGTCTTGGAGGTACTTGTCCGGTTTTAGTTCCATGGGGGCCTGCGGCGTTGCGGACCCTACCAATGACCACCCTGGGGGTCAAGCTGCGCAAGACCACGGCGCCAAGGCTAAGTGCGCTAGATCTCTTGACGATTCGCGCGTAGCCTCGTTACCATCCAGGCAATGAGTTGGGCCCGTATTGTCAGATTTGCGGCGCTGCTCGCAACGCCAGGTTGTTCGCTGGTCTACGATTTTTCAACCCCCGTTGCCAGCGTCGATGCCGCACCTGATGCCATCGCCCCAGCCAGCGAATGCGAGCTTGGCGAGCCCAACAATGAGTTTGCTAGCGCCACGCCAATCACCGGTGCGGTCGGCGGACCGGCGGCGATCTGCACAGTCGGCGACGTCGATTTTTATGCGTTTACGATCAATGACACAACCACTACAACCACGGTAACCGTCGGATTCCTTGCGACGATGGGCGACTTAGACGCTCGTGTGCTTGCGAGTGACGGCACCACAATTGCCGTGCAAGGCAATTCGTTTGGCGATAACGAAGTCATGACGTGTCCGTCGGTAAAATGCGCGGCGTTTAGCCCGGGCCTGTACTATCTGTCGGTGTACGGCGCAACCGGCGACGAACTCAACCGCTACACCATCGCGATCGACCAAGCACCTTAATACCTTACTCCTGCCCGCTGGCCTGCCCGGTTGCCCTGGCCCCAGCGTCACGGATCGTGCGTCACCGCCAGTCGAGATGCCACGCGTTGCTCGCGGGTGCGCAAAGCACGTCGTTGATTTGCCAGTGCGAGTTAGATATCGATCAGGCCACCGGTTTTGCCACCACCGGTTTTGCCACCACCGGTTTTGCCGCCACCGGTTTTGCCGCCGCCGGTTTTGCCACCGCCGGTTTTGCCGGCGCTCGTCGACGAAGTGCTTGAACGCTTTTTGACCAGCGCAATCGCAAGGGTGTCATCGCGCGTGACGTCGAAGGACTTCTTGAAAGCGTCGAAGCCCTCGGCCGACGCTGTAACTTCGACGTGTTTTTTGCCGTCGGTTACATCAAACTCGGCAACGCCACCATCGACCACTTGGCCATCAATGCGAATTTCTGCGGTTGCGCCCGGCGGCTTAATCGCGAAGGTAATCTTCGCCAGTTTCTTAACTGGCTCGGGTGGCGTAGACGGCGCACTTGATCCACTGCCGGCATCGCTACCCGTCGCAACCGGAACAGCAGCTGCAACCGCGGCGGCGCTCCCGGTCGCATCAACCGGCGCATCGGGCGTCACGACGGCCACCGGAATTGCGCTCGCGGTATTGCCTGGCGCAGGTATCGCCACTTCCTCGCTGCTGCCACTGCCGAGCTGGGTGCTCGCGATGGGCTGAGCATCATTCTGCTTTGGGCCAATACCCAACATCAGGCCGGCGAATACGCCTGCCGCAAGCCCTGCCGCAACTACGACGGGAATTGCCTTCGACGTGCCACGCTTGCCGGCCAGAGTTGGTTGCTGCGGAGGATATGCAATTGGATGCGCCATACCATCGTCCTTGTTTTCAAATGCTATCAGTAGCGGTTCGGCAGGATGTTACGATTCAAAAGCTAAAAGCCACCTTGAAGCGAAACACCTGTCGCTACACCTGGTTCGACCCACGGGCCAAGCAAAACCTTGGGCGAAACCGACGCTGTTGCGCTCGATACGGCTTTGCGGTGGTAGGGGCGATACACGGCAAAATAATAATAGCATGTGGTGGCGAGTGCTAAGGCACCAGCCCCCAACGAAACGTCGGACCACAGCGCATACCGTCGGCCCGACACCCGTGCGTTTTCGCGATCGGCAGATGCAGCATTGATGTCGGTGTACGTCGCATACTTGCTGCGCGCAGCTAAGCCAAACGCCATTGCCGCACCACCTAACACCGCCGTGGCACCGCCGCCCGCGTAGAGCCACGTAATGCGTGGGCCAGCAGCCCCGCGAGGCGTTGCCTTGTTGATGTCGACAGGCTTGATCTCAGGTTCGACGTTAATAGGAATGCCTTCTAACTCAATTTTTCGCTCTGACTCGGTGCCGGCTTCCACGGTGAAAGCCACTTGCTTTGGCTGATAGCCGTCAGCTGCAAATTCTACCGTGTACTCGCCCGGCAATAGCACCAACGGCGCTTTGAGCGGCGTCTTGCCCATCGCTTTACCCGCGACCGAAATCAGCGTTTCATCAGGCGTAACGGCCAAGGTGATGAGCCCCACCTGCATACTGGTTTCGTCGAGCATGGTTTGCGCAGCAGCGCGCAGCGCACCGACATCGGTCCGGGCCAGCAAGTTTTGCAGCCGCATGAACGCTTGGTCGAATTTGCCGAGCTTAACTTCAGTGCCGGCGGCACCAAACACCGAGGCTGGTTCGTCGGCAAACTCTATCGAACGCTGCCACGCCATCAGCGCATCCGCGAATTGGGCCTGCGCTTCGGCCTTTTTTTTCTGGCGTAGCAACCCGTCCCCCCGCCGCGAGGCAGCCTCGGCGGCTTTGGCCCACAGCTTGGCCTGTTTGGGGTCCTGGACCACCGCTGGCGCAGCAGGCGCCTCGGCAGTATCGGCTGATTCCGCAGCGTCGGCGTCGGCCGCTTCTTGCGCATGAACCGTCAAAACTCCGCCGACAAGAAACAGCGGCACTAGCAGCATCGCAACCGGTCGCACCATGTGGTTAACCATACTACGGTTTTGGTTTGCTTGTCGGATTACGACGCAACGCACTCGACATCTTTGCGATGAACTCAAGGGTGCGCAACGGTCGCGGCGCGACGTGGGTTATCATGCCCACCAACAGATCGCGCGCAACGAGCCGCGCCAGCTCAGGCGCTGAGTCAAGATCACGTGCAGCGGTGACATCGGGGCACGCGCGGATCGCGAGCAGGTAGGTTCGAACTGCAGGTGGATAGCGGCGGCCCCCAAGGCCCAGGCCGTCGACGTCGATGCACGCCGAACACAGCGCACCACCACGGGTCGGTGCAAAGCCGGCGTTGCGATCCAGCTCGCCATCGCAC
>JAGPDK010000473.1 GCA_018057605.1 Kofleriaceae bacterium
GTGATTGGCCGGCCGCTTGGCAACCGGCCGCTCGTCCCGCTAGCTCGACGGCCGCAATACCATCACCGGCAAGCGGGTCTGGCGTAGTAACTGGTCCGCCACCGAGCCGACCAAGGCGCGCGCCAGCCCACTGCGGCCATGCGAGGCAATGCAAATGATGTCGGCGCCGAGGCGGGCCGCCATGGTTGCGAGTTCATCTGCTGGTTTATCGCCGATCAGAATATGCACGAAGCTGATCGTCGTTGCATCGGTGGGCACCAGCAACTGCAAATGCGCGCGCAGGGTGGCCTGGTCAACATGATCATCGGGGTCGATCACGTGAATTAAATGCACTTCGGCATCGGGTGTTTTGCTGCAGATGCCATACGCATAGGGCACCGCGCGATTGGCAAATGCCGAGCCATCGGTGGCCACCACGACGCAACGCATCGGTGCGGCAACACGCACCGGCACCATAGCGGTTGGCGGTATACATGCGACCGATTGCTGCGCGCCGTTGACGATGGCCGACGAAACCGAACCGAGTTTACCTAGCCCGGTTTTTTGCGAAGTGCCGACCACGATGACATCGGTTTGTTCGTTGTTGGCGATTTCCAAAAGATGGTCGCCAATGCGTCCCAGCCCAAGCTTGGGATGGGCACTCACCGTTATGGTGGGCTGCCCCGGGACCGTCGTTGGCGCATGAAACCGACGCAGCATGTCGCGGGCTAACAAGGTTTCGACCTCGCTGTTGCGATCAATCATATTGCCAACCGCAAGTCCGTATCGCGATGCGGCGTCATCGGCATAATACACGGCGCCGAGGGCAACGTGCACGGCCGTACTGCTGCCTAAGGCATGGACCCAGGCCAGCGCGATGTCACACACCGCCGAGTCATCGACGCCTAACAAAATCCGCAGCGGCCGGGTGCCGGCGAAGGCGCTCAGCCACGGCGCTGGATCCCGCACCAATACCATCGGCATCGAGGCCATGGTAAGCAGCTCGGCGGCTACACTGCCGAGGCCGGGTTGGCCTACGCGTTGATGCGCGGCCGCGACCAGCACGTTGGCACCTTCGGCTTCGGCGAATGCGGCTAGCGATTCCGCCACGGGGCCAATCAACACGCGTTGGCTAATGTTGACCATGCCAGCGTCGTGGGCGGTTGCCGCAGAACTCACGCTGGCATCTAGTTTTCGTTGTACGGTTGCAATGAAGTCGTCGTTGACGTGATCGCCCGGTGCGATGACATGCGTGGCAATGACGATGCGGTTGTGGGTGTGCGAGGCCAAGCCAATGGCGACCCGCAGCGTGCTGTGATCGGCTTGGCTTCCGTCGAGAGGTATTCCGCAGACAATCGTCATAACTTACAGCTCCGGCAAATACGCGATACGGCGAATCAACTCCAGCAAACGCTGCCGGGTGACATCGTCTAATGGCGAAAATCGAATGCCCATCCCGGGATGGGTATTGTCTTTGTCATCAGGACGAAATGGGTTGGTCCAAATTACTTCACCTTCGACTTCGATCGGCGACACATCCAATACGACGGCCGATGGTCGCCGCGCAGGTTCATTGCTGTTGCTGGGGTGCTTGCGCGCCCATGGATCGTGGAGGTCGTCAGGGTCGGCGGCGTCGTCGGCACCGTCGTGTAACCTGATGGTATGCACAGCGCCATTCCGCAACTCGTCGTCGTCGTCGTCGTCGTCGTCGTCGTCTGCGTCTGCGTCGACAGTGCGGGCTAACACGGCTGCACTGGGTCGACTGGGCGCGGTGGTTTCATGCCCTGGTGCGCTCAGTGCTCGCATCCGCGCGGTGACGGAGGCTGGGGGCGGCGGTGCGAAACGCAGATTTAACCGCGTGCCCGGTGGATGCGGTGCCGTAGTGCGGACGAAAATACCGGTTGAGCTGATGTCGCAAATGTACGCGAATAAGTAATTGTCTTCGCACTGATAGTCGACTTCTAAATCGACTAACAAGCGGTGCGCGCGTCGGCGTTCCGCGCCGCTTTGGGCCGCAGCTTCGCCCAACGCGGCCGCGTCGTCGGCCGCGTCGTCGGTTGTTGTCGCGCTTGATTCCACAGCAACCGCTGCATGCTTATGCGTCCCCATCGCGAACGTCATAACGCTTGGTGGCCGGCGGGTCAATCGTTGGATTGTCGGTGTTGGTAACCGGGACGATCCATTTTCGTCCTTTCGGTGTAATCTGCGGCAAAATTACGGAGGCATGTATGGGTTTAGCTGAACGTCGCGCTAGCAAAGAGTTTCAAGACACCCAGTTTCCTGCCCTTAAAGCAGCGATGGATGCCGCTGCAGGGTTTTCAGTGACGCTTAGCGTCAACTGGGACCAGCTGGCCCAAGAAGGCGCAAGTCAGGGCTATGCGGAATCGTGGCCAAAAATCTATTTTCAGACTGTGATCGACGCATTTGCATCGGTGGCGCGGGATGCCATGGGCAAAGAGGCCCTCAAGGCTGGACTCAAATCCGTAGTGTTTCAGAATTCCGCAGAATTCTACTCGGCATCGTCGGCCATCAGCTTCAAGGATGGGGTGTTAACCGTCGATCATGGGCCGTACACTAACGTCGACAACGTTCGAGAACGAGTTGACCATACGATCGCTACGCTCGAAAAGGCCCTTTAGGTATGGCTGGCGCGGATCTGTTAACTGGGTTGGCCGCGATGTCGCCGCGCCGTATTCTTGATGAGTTGGTGTTGCGATCGGTACGGCAACGTAGCCGCGGGCAAGCCGGGGTTGAAGTGACGTTGCTCCTGGCTAACGGTCATCCCATCGTCGGTGTGCTGCTGAGCGTTGCTGATGGTACCGCACTTTTGCACACCGGTGGCTACGCCGAAGCGCCGATGGTTGCGCACGTCCGCATCGAAAATATCGCCGCTGTTTGCACTGAATTGCGGGCGATCCCGGAGGTCCGGCGTCACGTGCCTGGCAAACTTGAATTAGCTCGAGCCTGGGCTACCGCGACGGCGCCGTTGGTGGAAGCGTGGCCCAAATTAGAGTTGACGATCGCTGCGCAAAGCGACGAAGAATGCGCAGCTGCCCACGAACATCTGCCAGTGATTGAAAGTGCGTTACGCGCCATCATCGCCGATCCGCTGGGTCGTGAAGCCTGCGCAGCGCTGCGCGGCTTACGCTTGGGTGCCGCCGAGCCGGGCCTGATCCAACGAGTGGATGGTGTGTTGCATCTTACGGTGCCCCGAAGTGCGGATCATGGTTGGTCCATGGCTCAGCTGCGCATCGCCATCGAAGCAGCACTGTAGTTTTCGTCGGACGTCAGTTGAGTTTGAGCTTCAACAAGCGCACGCGGTCGACGTTATCGCGGCTGTCCGCCGGTGCATTGGACACCGTCATGTTGCGCCAGTTTGGTGACGATCCAGTGAAAAATCCGACCCATACATCGTAAGCCCCAGGCGGGAAGGTCGCGCCACCAGCTTCGATGCGGAAGGTATCGGCGATGTAGTCGCCAACTTTCCAGTACGACGTGGCGCACCGCCCACCGATGGGCTCGTGGTCGCCGTTAAACCGCAAGCCCGATCCATCGATGTGGAAAAAAACTTTGTACGAGCCCGGGATGGTTTGCAGAACTTTGTAAAACAGCGTGACCGTGAATGTGGTGCCGCGATTGACCACCGGCGGGATATTCCACCCGATGATCTCGATGCGATTGTCGTAGACAATTTTGCCAAGTGGCCGGTTGGCAATATTCGTTGGCTCAGTACGCAATACTGCGGTAGCCAGCGGATTATGATCGCTGGCACCAGCGACGCTGTTGGACACTAACAACGAGCGCGCATTCGAATCATCGAGGACAAAGTAGGGGCGACCATTGGCTTCGCGATGCATGGCGCAAAGTTCCGGGCCAGGCACCAACGCGAAGGCGCGGGTTTTGGTATCGGCGAATTGTTCAAATAGTTTGTCGTAATTCGCAACGCGGGTGGCTGGTCCGTCGGCGTAATAGCGCGGTGCATTGCCCAAGTCGCCCATCAACAACAGCCGATCGCCGGGGCTGCGCAAATCACGATACGTCGCAAAGATTTGTTTCGACGACAAATTGGCTGACAACGAGCGATGCCAGCCAACGCCCCAAAACAACGCCATGGGCAACGTCATCGCGATCGCCAGCTTGAGTGCAAGATCGGATCGAGCGCGTCGGCGTGCGGCCGCAGGCCCAGCGTCGGTGACATAGTGCCACATCGAAAATGCAAATCCGCCTGCGATCAAGCCGCCGATGGCCAAGATCCAAATCCGAGTTGGCACTCCAGCAAATTTCGCCATCGCTGGATATTTGATGCCGTCGTTGCCTACCAATAATGACGCCAGCCTTTGTGGAAACTGTTGCAGGTCTTTGCCCAACACGATCATGCCAAGGGCTACGAACAACCCCACTTGTAGGTTTGCTGGCGCCATCGAATCGACACATGTGTCGTCAGTGGCGATGGTTGTCAGGTCGGCCGCAATTGGTTCCTCCTCGTCGAGGCTGGCGTCTGGCGCGGGCGC
>JAGPDK010000070.1 GCA_018057605.1 Kofleriaceae bacterium
CCTTAAAGACCTTTCAGGTCGCGAGCTCGGCGTGTTTATTCCGTTGTGTATCGGCATTGTGCTGTTGGGCTTTTTCCCACGGCCGGTGCTGCAACACATGGAAGCTTCGGTCGTGAATTTTTCGTCGATGTTCAAAGCTAAATTGGCCGAGCCCGATGGCCCGCCTCACATCTATGGCCAAAGCAAAGCGGTCAAAGACGGCGCTGCCGCACTTGAAGAGAATCTGAAAAAACTGGCCATGGAGGCCGAGGGGCTGCGCAAACAAGTTGCGGCTGCACCTGGAGGTGGCCAATGAAATTTAACACGCAAGATTTGGCGTATCTAACGCCATACCTGATTCTGGTTGTTACCGGCATGGTGCTGGTATTGGCTGAAGCTTTTTATCAAGGCAAAGATCGTACGGCGCTTAGTAGTCTGGCGGTTGCCGGCTCGCTCGCTGCGTTTGTCGCTTCAATCGTTTTGTACAAAGAAATCGGCACATCGGCGCGGCCGTTGTTCACCGATATGCTGGTGGCCGATCGGTCAGCGTACGTGTTGTCAGCGCTGTTTTCAGCGAGCACTGCGCTCACCGCACTGATGACCGCACCGCATCAAAAAGCCTTTGATTGGCAAAACGGCGAATTTTACGGCGTGTTGCTGATGTCGGCTTCGGGCATGGTGATGCTGGCGCATGCGGTCAATTTGGTTTCGGTGTTCCTCGGCATCGAAACAATGTCGATCGGCGTGTACGTGATGGTTGGCCTGCGTCGGCGCAGCCGCCGTGGCAACGAAGCTGCGCTTAAGTATTTCTTGATGGGCGCGTTCGCCACCGGCTTTATGCTCTACGGCATGGCACTTTTGTACGGTGCGTCTGGCACGCTGTCGTTGATCAAGATGCAACCAGCGTTGCTGGCATCGAGCAACTCCGGCTTGGCCGTGGTTGGTGCCTTCCTGTTAGTGGTCGCCTTTGGCTTCAAGGTTGCGGCCGTGCCGTTTCATATGTGGGCACCTGATGCCTACGAAGGTGCCCCAACACCGGTCACCGCATTCATGGCAGCGGCAGTCAAAGCTGCGGCCGTGGCCGCCATGATCCGGGTGTTTAGCATCGGCCTTGGTGGCGATGTGATTCCGTACGGCGCCCTTGGTTGGGCCAGCCCGCTGATCGTCGTCGCGGCCATCACGATTACCTTTGGTAACATCGCTGCGGTTCGCCAAGACAACGTCAAACGCATGTTGGCGTACTCATCGATTTCGCATGGCGGTGTTTTGTTGGTTGGCCTCTGCGCGATGGGCCTGGGCTCAAGCTCAGCCGAAGGCAGCATGACCTACTATTTGATTGCCTACACGGTGACCACCATGGGCGCGTTTGCCGTGATGACGTTTGTTGGCAACAAGAACGACGAACGGCTAGGCGTTGACCAGTGGGCCGGCCTTGGTGCCAGCCACCCTGGCGCAGCACTGGCGATGACGGTTTGTTTGTTGTCGCTCGGCGGCATGCCACCAACCGGCGGCTTTTTCGCCAAGTTCTCCATCTTCAAGTCGGCGATGGAAGTCTACGACGGTCAACTGTCGTGGATTGTTGTGCTCGGTGTGCTCAACTCGGCGATCAGCATTTTCTACTACTTGAAGATCGTCACCTCGATGTACTTCAAAGATGCCGCAACACCGTTTGCGCCAACCCGGTCGCCTGGGTTGATCTTTGTGTTGGTGATTTGCCCGCTGATCATCCTCGAAATGGGCATCATGCCAGGTTTCTGGATGCGCATCATCGGGCAATAACCAAGGGACTTTCCCGTCCCTTCTGCCGCCGACAAGTCGCCGGCATTCAACCCACCGCGCGTTGCTCGCACGGGACTCAGAGAATTTAAACAAAATTCTCTGCAATCATAGGGTCTTCCTCGGTACTCGGCCGACGGTACTCGGACGACGGCTCTTGAGTCCTAGCGACGACGCCATGTCGGCGGCATTCAACCCACCGCGCGTTCCTCGCAAGCGACTGGCGCCGGCCAGCTATTTGAACGGATTCGCAAAGCGCGGGTCAATGCGATAACTGTCATCGGTCATCGCAGCCAAAAATGCTTTCAAGTCGTCGCGTTCGCTGGCTGACAATTGGAAGCCGCGCACAAAGATGCTCTTGTTGCGGTTCATGGCGCCATCGCCGGCAAAGGGGCCCTCGGTGATCAACCGGCCACCGCGTTGATACATGTCGAGTACTTCGTCGATGGTGGCGATACTGCCGTCATGCATATACGGTGGGGTGACCATGACATTGCGCAACGATGGCACGCGAAAACTGCCTTCATCGCGAGCATCGCCGGTAAACGCAAATAAGCCCGGATTGTTCGCCGGGTATTTACCCACGTTGCCGATGTTGTACAGCCCATCATTTTCAAACGCGATGACGACGCTTGGCGTTTCTTTTGCTCGAAATGCATTGGTTTGATTGAGGCCGGCGTGGCAGTGGTAACACTCCAAGCGCTCCGAGTTGAACAGGGCCATCCCGCGCTTACCGGCTTCGCTGAGTGCTGCCTCATTGCCGCCGTATTGGTATTGATCAAGGGCCGAGCCACCGCTGATCATGGATCGCATGAACGACGCTAACGCATACACGATGCGATCTTCGCTGACTTGGTCGGCCACCGGAATTTCAGGGAATGCATCGGCGAACAATTGCGCGTAGATGGCGTCGTCGCGCAGCCGGTTCTTTACCCCGGTAGCGTCGAGGTGCATGCCCATTTCCACAGGGTCGTCGCCAAACATCGGCACTCGAATCTGTTGTTCGAGCGACACCAAGACCGGACTGGCCCAGGTATATGTCGAATGGTACGCAACATTTTGCAGGCTTGGCGAGTTACGCGCTAGCGCAACGCCGGTTGCGCCGCGAGCTACGATTTTGTCATCGGCAAAAGCGCGTTCAGCGAGGTGACAGGTTGCACACGCTGTCGTTGCATTAAACGACAAGCGCGGATCAAAAAATAAAAAGCGCCCCAGTTCAACTTTGGCTGCGCTCATTGGGTTGTCGACTGGCACGAACGGTTCAGGAAAGCCCGACGGTAACTGCCAGGTATACGTTGGGACTGGGGCGCGATTGTCACCACAGCTGCAAAGTAGTGCTGCGGCAACTCCAACAACGCTACCAACTCCGATGAGCCGCGACATTATAATGCGCTCGGCGGCATCACTTGCACGCGTCGATCTGGTCGATGGCACTGATTACATGCGCCCGAAATCGTCGGGAACGGCATGGCGTTGCGTTCCAGGCCATCAGCGCTGATCACGACGGGAAACAGTGGCGCATCAGGGAACGGCAATGCATCTGTCGTAAAAACATTGCCCAGGGCATCACCTTGGAGACGTTTCACTAAGGTGCCGCCTGCGGCTGGCGGCTTGTCGTACAGTTCCAGCATGGCGTTGATTGCGGGCACGCCTTTGGAGTCGTAGATCGTGGTTGCCAACGTGAACATGCCCAGACCAGGACCAAGCTTTTGGTGGCACATCATGCAGTTTTCACCGATGTTGTGGCTGCGTGTTTCGCCACTGGCACTGCGGTTATCGATGTTGAGCGCAGGGTCGCGCTTAAAATCAGGATCGCCTGGCAACAATTCAGGATCATCGGTGCAACCGGTAAACGCGAGGGCGAGCGCGCAAGCTAACATTGTGATGCAGCGATTCATTTGGTGCTCCGTTTCGCAAAGACGGCTTGGGTGCCAGTTGGGGTGCCGTTAATGTTCATGCCAAGTTTGGCAAACACGGCTGGGCATTCGGGATCGCCAGCGAACGCCATGCAGCCTTGGACAAAGTCGGTTTGAAAATCGATTTGATTGTCCAGATCGACGCCACTCCACAACGCACCGACGTCGATCGTGACTTCGTCGCTGTCGATATCAAATTCGGCGAGTTCAATAACTGGGGCGTTACCTGCTGCGCAGGTAAATCCAGCGCCAACTGAGCCGTCGCAGGAGGTTGCGCCAAGGTGTAGAAAATACGATTTGTTGCCACGGGTTTCGACATCCAAGCGAATGAACTTGAAGCCGCCGCTCCAACTCCACCACATGCCTGGTTCATTGAGCGGTGCAGGTGCGGTGGCCGCGTCGAGATGGTTAAATTCTTCAGGCACCCCAACCGTGAAACGTAAGCCGCGATAGTTGCCGGCCGGAGCCGTGCCGCGAACGCTGGTGTTGAGGTCTGCCGTGCCTGGGGCGCAGCCGAGCTGACCATTGTCAAAGTCGAGCAGGGCGAACGCATCGCGTTGCCAGCGCAGGTCTTGTTCGAGTAGCAGTGGCGTAGCGTTGCCAGCAGCGTCGAGCAGTTCGACGCTGGTGACGTACATCTTGAAGTCTTTAAGTTTGACTGTGCTTTGGGTGGTGCCAACGCCAGCGTAGGTTTGGCCGCATGCAAAGGGCTGGGTGCCGAGCATCGGTGCAAAATTGATGGTGAACGTGCGATCGGAATCGCCACAACCACCGGCTGCGAGTGCCGTCGCGCTCAGGAGCGCTGAATACAAAAAACCAGAATGCATAAAATATCTCCACAAATAGTTACGCGCTGCATGCTAACCACGCAGCAATATGGCGCCACCCACGTTGGGCAACGCTCGTCGAAATTCTGAACTGCCCGGAGCGACGGCAGCTAGAACGGCGGTACTTCGACGAATACCCAGCGATGGCGAGGCGTGCTTGTCGCTTGTGTGGTTGGCGCAGGCTGCGTCACCATCTGCGATGAACTTTCAAGCAATGCAGGTACGCTAAAGACTTGGAACGCAAGTTCATCCATGTCGCCGGTATTACTACAGCGCCGCAACGACGGTGCTTTGCGGACGGGCCGTTCATGGTCGTCGCCGGTGTCGCTGGCTTCGTCGGCTTCGTCGGCTTCGTGCCCATGATTATTGCCCGGGCAGTGGCATAACGCCGGGTCGGGACAGCAGCAGCGTGTGGCCCAGACCCAGCGCGGGCACGCGGCTGCAAGCGCTGGCGCAGCGGCGCACAACATCGCCAATCCACATGCCACAAAACGCACAAGCGCATTTCGTTGGAATCGTTTGGCAACACGCGGCACGGCCGGCAGGTTAGCGCAGCTTCATTTGCAGTTGCAAGTACCGACAATGGGCTGTTGCAGTGCAACACTAGCCAACGGCATTGCCAATTGTGGCCGGTTTGTGTAGAACCCGTCGGGCACCCTGGTGCCTGGAAAAGGCTCCCATGGCGAATCAAACTAAGTTCGTGTTCGTGACCGGCGGTGTAGTGTCTTCGCTTGGCAAAGGCATGGTGTCTGCGTCCATCGGTGCGCTGATGGAAAATCGTGGTCTCAAAGTCGCGAATATGAAGCTTGATCCATACATCAATGTGGATCCGGGCACGATGAATCCGACCCAACACGGCGAAGTCTTTGTGACCGACGACGGCGCCGAAACCGATCTGGATCTAGGGCACTACGAGCGCTTTGTTTCGACCAAAATGTCGAAGCTTAACAACATCACCACCGGCCAAGTTTATTCGTCGGTGATTGGGAAAGAGCGCCGCGGCGAATATCTGGGTTCGACGGTGCAAGTGATTCCCCACATCACGGACGAGATCAAACAGCGCGTGTTGCAGTGCGCCGAAGGGCTTGACCTGTTGATCGTCGAAGTCGGTGGCACCGTCGGTGACATCGAATCGCTGCCATTTTTAGAAGCAGTGCGTCAGTTGCGGGTTGAGCTAGGGCTGCAAAATTCGGTTTCGGTGCACCTTACGTTAGTGCCGTACATCAGCGCTGCTGGTGAATACAAAACCAAGCCGACCCAGCATTCGGTGCAAAAGCTACGCGAGATTGGCATCGTCGCTGACATTTTGATCGTGCGTTGCCAGCAAAAACTTGCCGACGATTTGCTCAAAAAAATGGCAATGTTTTGCAACGTTACCGCGGATGGCGTGTTTCAGTCGGTTGACGTCGATACCGTGTATCGGTTGCCGATTGTTTTTGCCGAGCAGGGCCTTGATACCAAAATTGCAGCACTGCTCAATATTTGGTCGCGAGCATCGCGGCTGTCGGCATGGGAAGATGTCGTCGCGCGTATCGTCGAGCCTAAACGCAAAGTCTCGATTGGGTTTGTCGGCAAGTACGTGCAGTTGGTGGAATCTTACAAGAGCCTGAACGAAGCGCTGTTACACGGCGGCATTGCCAATGATGCCAAAGTTGAAATCAAACACATCGACAGTGAACTGATCGAACAGCAAGGGGCGGCCGCGCAACTCGCTGGCTTCGACGGTATTTTGGTCGCGCCGGGTTTTGGTGCGCGTGGCACCGAAGGTAAAATTGCGGCGGTGCGCTACGCCCGCGAAAATCGGGTGCCGTTTTTTGGTATTTGCTTCGGCATGCAGCTTGCGACGGTTGAGTTCGCGCGCTCGGTGTGTGGCCTTGATCGCGCCAATTCAAGTGAAATTGATCCGGAGACACCTCATCCGGTGGTTGACCTCATGCCTGACCAGCGCGGCGTTACCGACAAAGGCGCGACCATGCGCTTGGGTTCGTACGCATGCACGCTCAAGGCTGGCACCAAAGCGGCCGAGGCTTACGGCACCACCGCGATCAACGAGCGCCATCGTCATCGCTGGGAGATCAACAACAACTATCGCGACACGCTCGAAAAACATGGGATGGTGCTCTCGGGATTGTCGCCTGATGGTCGCTTGGTTGAGATGATCGAGCTGCCGCTGCATCCTTACTTTGTGGCTTGTCAGTTTCATCCGGAATTTAAGTCGCGGCCAAGTGCACCACACCCGTTGTTCGTTCGGTTCGTGAAAGCCGCGCTCGATGGCCAAACCCGCAAGCGCTAATTCGCTACGGCGGCGCCAACGTCGCGCCGCCCGCAGCTGACCCCAATCAATACCGTTGTAGGATGGAAACCCTAGTGAGCCACCGCGGTGCCATCATTGCGTACATCAAGGCGAGGTAGCCGGTGGGCGCGGTGGGCGCATGGCGAATCGCGGGCCGGCGAGGCCATCGCTGTCGACGTGTAGGCAATCCGCGTACTAGCAATCCGCGGGCCAACATCGTTTACAGCTGCGTTGGAACCAGCTACGCTGTTCAAGGTTTGTACCAACCTCGCGACGGCAACTGGCACGGAACTTTCCTGAATCATTTGGAGCTGCCGTCGAGAGTGATTTTATCTTGTAACAGTCTGAAATGACCGGAGAAATCTGATGGGCATGGAAATGAGACAAGAGCTCAAGCTGTCACAACAGCTTGTGATGACCCCGCAACTGCAACAAGCGATCCGGCTGCTGCAGCTGTCGCGCATGGAACTTGCCGAGATGGTTGGCGAGGAAATGCTGGAAAATCCGATTCTCGACGACGAGTTCGATCTCGATTCCGAGCGCAGCCGTGACCGCGAATTGGTGGGTGGCGACGAGCAGTACACTAAGCAGCTCGAAGGTGCCGGTAACACTGAAACCCCCATGGATCAGCCCGTGGTGGAGCAACTCGGCGCGATCGATATCAAGGGCGATGCCAGTGCGATCAACGAAGTCGACTGGGACAACTACATGGACAACTACTCCGGCGGTGGCGCGGGCAGTGGGTTTTCCGGCGGCGATGAAATGCCGTCGCTGGAGCAGACGCTTACCAAGCCACCGTCGCTGCATGACCATTTGGCATGGCAACTCAAGTTGTCGAGTTTGCCTACGCAGCAACTCGAAATTGGCCTCACCATCATCGGCAATATCGATTCCGACGGTTACTTCAAAGAGCCAACTATTTCCGAAATTGCCGCCGACCTCGGCGTGTCCGAAGAGCTTTGCGAAACCGTGTTGGAAAAAATCCAATCGTTCGAGCCGGTTGGTATTGCTGCTCGGTCGTTGGCGGAATGCATGCTGATTCAAGCGATTGCGGTTGGGCAAGACGACGACCTCTTGGTCAAGATGATCAAGTCGCACTTGGGCAATCTCGAAAAGAAGAATTACCAAGCGATCGCGCGCGACCTCAAACAGCCGCTCGACGAAATCTATGAAGCCGCTAAGGTCATCATGGAATTTGATCCGCGGCCCGGCCGGCAATATTCGACGGATGCACCGCACTACGTCACCCCCGATGTCTACATTCACAAGGTCGGCGACAAGTACTTCGTCGTGCCTAATGACGATGGTCTGCCGAAATTGAAGATTTCGAACATGTACCGCGGTGCCATGACTGGTTCGGAAGTGGCCAAACAGCCGGAGCCGGGCGTTGAAGGCGCCGTTGTTGGCAAAGATGGCGCGATGGTCGGCCGTGAAAACCAAGGTGCCAGCACCGCCAAAGAGTATATGAACGACAAGATGCGCTCGGCGCAGTGGTTGATTCGTTCGATTCAGCAGCGCCAGCGCACCATCATTAAAGTCGCTGAGTCCATTTTGAAGTTCCAACGGGATTTCTTTGACAAGGGTATTGCCCACCTCAAGCCGCTGATTTTGCGCGACGTCGCCGAAGACATCGGCATGCACGAATCGACGGTGTCGCGGGTGACGACGAGCAAATATGTGCATACCCCGCAAGGTATTTTTGAGCTGAAATTCTTTTTTAGCTCGGGGATTTCACGCACCACCGGCGACGATTTGGCATCGCAAGCGGTTAAGTCGAAGATCAAAGAGTTGGTCGAAAGCGAAGATCCTAAGCGGCCGCATTCTGACCAAAAACTGGTTGAGATGCTCAAGAAAGCCAACATTGATATCGCGCGCCGCACGGTTGCTAAATATCGTGAGCAATTGGGCGTGCTGGCTTCGTCGAAACGGCGAAAAGTCTTCTGATGTTGTAAGCGGCCTGGCGCGGCAATGCTCGGTTGGCGCTTGCGATATCCCGCCTACACCGATGGCTATGTCGGCATAGCGAAGTTCCGACGACGATTCGCCCAAATTCGTGAGAAGAACGCGACGAAGCACTAGCAATTTGTGTCACCGACCCGTTACAATTTTAACACACCTTTTTTGGAGGAAATGGATGCAACTCTCGGTGACCTTTCGTCACATGGAACCGACCGACGCGCTCAAGGCTTACGCTAAAGAACGCATGGAACGTGTTAAAAAATATTTGCCTGATCCAATCGCGTGCCACGTGGTGATGTCGACGGAACGACATAACCATCGCATCGACGTGACGTTTCAGCTGCACAATGGACTCACGGTTGCAGGCCATGAATCGACGGAGAATATGTACTCGTCGATCGACCTTTGTATTGCCAAGATCGAACGCCAAGTACGCAAGTACAAGGGCAAAATCGAAGAGCAACGCGTACGGCCGCACCACATTGAGCCGATGAACTGGAAACACAGCATCATGCACGAAGATGCCGAGACCAACATCGCGGAAGCGCCGCCGGTGCCGGCCTTTTCGATCTCAACCACTGAGCATGTGCAAGCGAAACCGTTGTCGGTCGACGAAGCGCTGGTACAACTCAACCTGATGAATGAACCCTTCTTGGTCTTTCGAATGGAAAAGGGTGGTGCGGTTGGAGTCGTGTACAAACGGCGCGATGGGTCGTTTGGCTTGATCGATACCGGCACGAACTAGGTTCTTCACCTGACGATCGGCGCAAGCAACGTTAGCCGCTGGGGCTAATGCTGGCGTACGACGAATGCCGGCGTGCGACGAACGCAGCCCGTCACACTGTTGACGCGCAGCCCGGCGCGGCGCGCTTGGGGCCGTGCTGGGTGTGGCTACTTAGGGCACGTTGGTGCGCTGCGCTGAACGGCAGTGTGGCGTGGCCGTGCACGGCCGGCACGGTGCAGCGTTGCCAATTGCAACGTTGCGCTCGCTGGGGGTGCAGCGGTGATGGAACCGGCGAGAAAACTCGTCTGCGGCAATTGCCTACGCGTTGATCGTGCTAGCGTATCGACGCTGCTATGAAGATCGTCGATCTCATTCGACCCGAAATGATTGTTCCCGCGTTACTCGCGACGGACAAACGCGGCATTTTGGAAGAACTCGCCGCCCACATGGCCGGCCAAAATTCGAAAATTGATCGCACCACGTTGGCCAAGGTTTTGATTGAGCGCGAAGCACTAGCGTCCACCGCCATCGGCGAAAGTGTGGCGATTCCGCATGGCAAGTTATCGACAGTCAATGAAATCGTCGCTTGTCTTGGGCGTGCGCCGCAGGGTGTCGAGTTCGAATCCGTCGATGGTAACCCGACCCATTTATTTTTCGTGTTAGTTGCGCCTGAGTCCTCGACGGGCGCGCATCTCAAAGCGTTGGCGCGGATTTCGCGGGTTTTCAAAGATGTTGAATTTCGCAAGCGCTTGATCAGCGCGGAAAACACCGAAGGTATCTATCGCGTCTTGTGCGATGAGGATGCCAAATACTAAGTTGCTATGTTGCCTCTTCGCCCTTCCGACCACGTCACGATTGCCGATTTGATCGCGCATCGGCCGTTGGCCGTGAGCCCGCAGGGGATGGCCGAGGCTGCGGCGCTGTTACGGCGCGTCAGTGTGCCGCGAATTCAAAAGCCGGGCTTGGCGTTAGCCGGCTGGCACGAACAACTGCACCAAAATCGGGTCTTGGTGCTCGGCGGCACGGAAATCGATTATCTCGCGGCGGCAGTGACGGGCGCACGCGAAGTTGGGATCGCGACCCTGTTGGCGAGTGAGCCGGCGTGCATCGTTGTGTGCCGTGGGCGGCGCGCGCCACCTGAGCTGATTGCGGCCGCCGATGCACGATCGATTCCGGTGTTGACTTCTGAGTTGGTCACCGCAGAATTTATCGCCGAAGTCACGGGCTGGCTCAGCGCGCGGCTGGCACCTGCGAGTTCCGTGCACGGGGTGTTGGTCGATGTCATGGGTATTGGGGTGTTGGTGATGGGGAAAAGTGGCATCGGAAAAAGTGAGACAGCGCTTGATCTGGTCGTGCGTGGTCACCGGCTGATCGCCGATGATGTGGTCATGTTGCGGCGGACCGGCCACACCGTCACCGGCTTGTGCGCCGAAACGTTGGGCCATCACATGGAGATTCGTGGGCTTGGCGTGATCAACATCAAAGACCTGTTCGGTATTTCGGCGGTGCGCGACACCAAAAAAGTTGAGCTTGTAGTCGAACTGGTCGAATGGTCGAACGATGACGAATACGATCGCCTCGGTGTCGATGACCACGTCATCAATTTGCTCGAAGTCTGGGTGCCTCGGGTACGGCTGCCGGTGCGGCCGGGCCGCAACCTCGCTACCCTCATCGAGGTGGCTGCGCGTAATCAGCGCCTAAAAGAACAAGGGCATCATTCGGCGCGGGCGTTTCAGGCGGCGTTGACCGAGCGGATGGCGAGTCCCACGACATTGACAGCACCGCATGTTCCGGACAGTGAGGGCGGAGAATAATGCAGATCGTGATTGTTACCGGGCTGTCTGGCGCAGGTAAAAGCACTGCGCTGCGCGCTCTCGAAGATATTGAATTTTATTGTGTCGATAATATTCCGCTGCCGTTTGTGTCATCGCTTGTTGAGCACTTGGCGCAAGAAGGTGACTGCGACAAACTGGCAATTGCAATTGATGCCCGCCAGCGGCGCCATCTCAGTTCGTGGCGGGAACAACTAACCAAATTGCGGAGCGCGGGCCACCGCTTGGATGTGATGTTTCTCGAAGCCACCGATGAAGCGCTGTTGCGTCGCTTCTCTGAAACTCGGCGCCGCCATCCGCTGTCTGGCGATGAATTAAGTGAAGGTATTCGCCGCGACCGTGAAGTGATGGCTGACATGCGGCCGGGCGCAGCGGTTGTTGATACGACGAATCTCAATACCCATCAGCTCAAAGCGATTATTCAAGATCGCTACGGACGGGTTGGTCGCCTTGCCGTCACGCTGGTTTCGTTTGGATTCAAGCACGGCTTGCCCGCTGAGTTTAACTTGGTGTTCGATGTGCGTTTTTTGCCAAACCCGTATTTCGATTCGGCGTTGACCCATTTAGATGGGCGCGACCCGGCCGTTGCGCGTTTTGTGCTCGATAGCGACGAGGGTGGTGAGATGGTGCGGCGGGTGGAAGATCTGTTGCAGTTTTCGCTGCCGCAGTTTCAAAAGGAGGGCAAACTGTACGTAACGATTGCCATTGGCTGTACGGGTGGGCGTCATCGTTCGGTTGCCATGGTAGAAGAATTGCGACGACGATTAGGTGCTCAGTGGGATGTCTTGGTGCGGCATCGCGATGTTGAGCGAGGCGAATAGCATGGGGTGCAAGGAGGATTTTCATGGCGAGTGCTAACACTTCGGAACAGACGCTGTTGATACAAAACGAGCTCGGGCTACACGCGCGTGCGGCCACCAAGTTTGTGCAACAAGCCAGTAAGTTTCCGTGCGAGGTTTCCATTACCAAAGATGGACAGGAAGTAAACGGCAAGAGCATCATGGGTGTGCTTATGTTGGTTGCCAGCAAAGGTACGTCGGTCACGGTGCGGGCTCGGGGCGAGCGAGCGCCTGAAGCGTTAGCCGCGCTGGTGGCGCTGATTAACGACAAATTTGGCGAGGGTCGATAACGCGTGGCGCCACCAAGAATTCCAGCGCCGATCACTGAATCGCTGCGTTCCGATCCACGGCGCGAGCATCGCCGAACCGGCCTTGGCGTGTCGGCTGGCATCGCCATTGGCCGCGCCTATCTCATTGGCCGCGATACGCTCAAAGCGCCGCGTCACCACGTCGAGCCCGATGATGTTGACACCGAATTGGCTCGGCTTAAAAAAGCGCTCAACGCTGCCGACCGGCAACTTGAAAAGATCAAAGCCAAGTTAGCGTCGGAAAACGAAAGCGATTATCACATTATCGACGCGCACCAATTGATGCTGCAAGACGAGCATTTGGTTGATTGTGCCAACAAGTTTATTGTGGAGGAGAGCATCTGCGCCGAATGGGCGCTGCGCAAAGCCGTTGACAATATCGTGGCGGTGTTCGACGCCATCGAAGATGAATATCTGCGTGAGCGGCGTTCTGATGTTGAATTCGTATTTGAGCGCGTATTGCGTAATTTGTTGGGCCGCGAAGCTGGTCCGCTGTCGCCACCGCCCGATGCCATCGTGGTGGCCTACGACTTGTCGCCCGCGGATACTGCGCTGCTGCATAAAGCCGCCGTGGCGGGGCTGCTGACCGATGCGGGGGGCAAGACCTCTCACACCGCGATCATCGCTCGCGCCCACGAAATTCCAGCTGTGGTTGGACTCGAAGATCTAACCGAGTTAGTCGAAACCGACGACTTGTTGATCCTCGACGGCACGGCCGGTGTCGTAATTGTCAATCCGTCAGCGGCGACCGTCGCCGAGTATCGCGAAGAGCAGCGGCAACAAACGGCAGCGGTCGCGGTCTTGATGACGAACCGTGAACAGCCGGCGCAAACGGCGTGTGGTGTGCCGATCGTGATGTTGGCCAACATCGATGGTCCCGATGAATTAGAAGATGCCCTCGAATACGGCGCGGTCGGAGTTGGCTTGGTGCGTACCGAGTACGTGTACATGACATCGGAAACGATGCCCGACGAACAGCAGCACTATGTATCGGCCCGGGCGGTATTAGAGAAAATGGCTGGACGGCCGGTAACCATGCGGACGTTTGATCTGGGTGCCGATAAGCTGGCCCGCTTTTTGGAAGAGGCAGATCTTGGCGAAGCCAACCCGGCGCTCGGTTTGCGCTCAATTCGTTTGTGCTTAACGTCGCTGGGCATGCCGCTGTTCGTCGCGCAATTGCGTGGCTTGCTGCGGGCCTCGATGCATGGCCCGTTACGCATTATGTTTCCGATGATTTCAGGCGTTGGGGAACTGCGCGACGCGCGGGCGGTATTGGAAACGGTAAAAAGTGACTTGCGGGCGGCGAGCATTGCCTTCGACGAAACGATCAAAGTCGGCATCATGATCGAGATGCCTTCGGCCGCGCTGGTGGCCCCCATGCTGGCGCGCGAAGTCGATTTTTTCTCGATCGGCACCAACGATTTGATCCAGTATACTATGGCGGTGGATCGCGTTAACGAACACGTTGCCTATCTATATGAGCCGTTGCATCCGGCGTTGTTGCGATTGATCGGTGAGGTCGCTGCGGCTGCGAAACACGCTGGCATTTCCGCAAAAATTTGCGGTGAAATGGCTTCGGACGCCACGCTGGTTCCCGTCCTTATTGGCTTGGGCCTGCGCGATTTATCGATGAGCCCGGTGTCGATTCCGGCGGTGAAGTCCGCGTTGCGTAAGTTTTCCGTTGCTGACGCGGAAGCGTTAGTTGCAGAAATTCGGAATTTGCCAACCACCGCCGAGGTTCGAACGGCGGTTGAATTGTTTGCAACCTCGCGCAAACTCGTGCGCGCGATCAAAGCAGGGTAAGTGTCGGCTGACTGCATGGTGATGCGGTCAGGTGGACGTGCCCTCAGGGCGCAGCGGTGGCGCGTTAGGCGCGGTGCCGGCGTGCGCGCCGCATTGCTGGCGCTCGTTGTCCTGGCGTGGGTTGGGCCGATGGGGCGCAACACCGCGTCTGCCGGTGACCCCACGCGCGTCTGGGAAACTGTCGAATCGGCGCATTTTGTAGTGCACTATTATCTGCCGCTCGGCCCGATGGCGAAACGGGTCGCCGTCGTGGCCGAACGGGCGCATGCGATTTTAGCACCGGCACTCGATCATCAGCCCACCGAAAAATGTCAGGTGTTGCTGGTCGATGATGTCGATGGCGCCAATGGTTTTGCGTCGGTGTTACCACGCAATGCAATCACTATTTTTGCAACTGCGCCACCCGGCACCAGCGTGCTCAATGATCATGATGATTGGCTCTACGGCTTGTTTGCCCACGAGTACACCCACATCCTGCACCTCGATACGATGTCGGGCTTGCCGCGCTGGTACAACGCGATTTTCGGAAAAACCTGGGCGCCGAATCAAGTTATGCCGCGCTGGATTATCGAAGGCATTGCGACCTATGAAGAATCCAAGCGGTCGGCGTCGGGGCGGACGCGCGCGACCACGTTTGACGCCTATCTGCGTGCGGCGGTGTTGGCGCACCGTGAGCTGGGCCTCGACGAAGTTTCCGGTTCGCCTCGGGCCTTGCCGCGCGGTAATGCCGCGTATGTGTACGGTTCGCATTTCCTGCGTTACGTATTTGATCGTTTCGGCGACGACACGTTGCGCCGCATGAGCCACGCATCGGGTGCGTATCCGGTGCCTTTTGCAATCAACCGTCAAATCGCCAATGTCACGGGCAAGCCATTTACCGAGTTGTACCAAGACTGGACTACCTATTTACGCGATCGGTACGCCTTGCAAGCCCAAGGCGTGCAACGCCGCGGCGTGGTTACCGGCGAGGCCATGACCCATTCGCAAGAAACCAATATTTCGCCACGGGTGTCCGCCGATGGGCGTGACGTGTACTGGTTTCAAAGTGACGGATATACCCAGCCGCGGATTCGCGCCATGCCGCTGTTTGGCGATGATCGCGCGGCACGTGATGTTTTCGAAGATCAGGCGCTCGGCGGTTTTGCGGTGCTGCCCGATGGCGGATTGGTCGTCGAACAATCGGTGCAATATCGTCGCGACTACAATTTTCAAGATTTGTTCTGGTTTGATGCGAGCTCGACCAAAAAAACTCGCTTGACGATGGGGGCGCGGTCTCGTGATCCTGCGGTGTCGCCCGACGGTCGCAGCATAGCGTTTTCAAAAAATGGCGAGTCGAGCAGTGCCTTGGCCGTGATGGATTTTGCGCCCAACGCCAAACCACGCGACGTGTGGCGTGGCCAACGTTACGAC
>JAGPDK010000474.1 GCA_018057605.1 Kofleriaceae bacterium
TATTAAAAGCGAGCCACGCAAGTTGTGGAAGTACTTCACGTGAAGACAATCGCGCATCGGAGCGAGACCGCCATTTGAGCATTAGCTCAATCGCCTCTTCATACAGTTTCGATCGGCGCTCTGGGATCCCACCGTATTGCCTGAGCACAAGTGCAACCATTGTAAGCATCAAAGGAGTAGCCGAAAGCTTCGCCACAGCAGGTGATGTCCCTATTGCTGTCTTCAAATTTTTCGCTGCGAGCGCCACCGCCTCTGGCGTCGACTCGATCCGCTGCGCCCACCTATCGGCAAATGCGAATTGCTCTTTTTTTTCAAGTGGCGCGATCATGACGTGCGCAAACTCCGACGAGAGCGTCGCGCCAAGTTCGGCGTATCCGAGAATCCGCGACGTCACAACCATTGGAATGTCGCGAAATGTTGTCGCGAAATCATCAATCTGATGAATCAGGTTTTGTCGACGCACTGGGTCTGGGATTTCATCCAAACCATCGACGAGGACTATTACATCACCATCACAGATTGCTCGCCAAAGTGCACAATATGTTGCGGCAACAAGTGTCGGCGGGATTTCAAGCGATTCTATCGTGGAGTAGATTATTGAGCGAAAAGACTCAATGTTACTTTGCCCTCTCAAAGCGCGACAAGGGATCACGATTGGCACGCGCTGTCTGAGCGCGTGCGCATCTCCATTCGGTGCGATCGTGAGTGAGTTGGTGGCGACCCAGCGCACGAGGGTGGTTTTTCCACTACCAGGATCGCCCAGAACGACAATACGAAATGCATCCGCGAGTTGTGGGCCCAATTCAGTCGTGTCGTTGAAGGGCGCGTTCTCTTTACGAAGTGCGAGAAAGAACTCCGTTACTGATTTTGCGTCGATGTTTGCGGGAGCTTTAGTACACCGCAGTGGGATGTAGAGCGCAGCGAGAGGTATCCTTGCTCGGTTTTGTTGGTTTAGTTGTCCGAGTTCACCCAAATCCAGGAGGTCGAACTTACGCCCGATGAGCTGTGTGTAATAGTTAAGCCCTTCCTCCATAGCGGCCGTTGAAATATTCAGGATTGCTCCCGATGGTGAGAGAAGTTCGCCGACGCTTCCTCTCGGCAACAAACCATGCGCAATTGCGACTTGAGGAAAATCGGCGAGTCGCCGTTCCACTTCTTCCCATCCCCAAACCTCTACGGAAAACAGTCCCTGCTTTGCATGTTCTTCGGTGATCTCTCTCGCGATCAATTGCGCGCGTGCGCAATTCGAAGCTGTTGTGGCGAGAACTAAATGACTGAGTTTAGGGGAGAATCCCTTAGCTTTCGCAACTTCTTCACGAAGGGTAGCCTCATCCAATTCAGAGTCGAGTGGCTCGGCAAAGTGCTTGCACTGGGCACCTTTCCACGCTGTTCCAATTCTTGCATAGAGATCGACTCCTGACTGTTTTTGTCCAGGTCGTCCGTGCAATACGACTCCTGTCGTATCCCAGACCTTTCCGAAAAGGTCAGCGCAAATACGCTCGAACCGTTGCCAGTCCTTTGGCCTGGGCAGACCGATATCTTTTGCCAACATGCTTACCCCCATCTGCAATTTTCCGGTTAGCCATAAATGCGGTAAAAGGGCAAAGTTCGCCGCTGAGACGCAAACGAAATGCCCTTTTCGATCGTGTGGCAGGCGTGGATCGAACCCGCACGGATATTAACTTTGGGATTTTAAGTCCCGTGTGTTCACCATTCCACTACTCCCCCAGGCCTTATGTTTGATCTCACGAAATCGCAGCGCTGTCACGCGGTACGCAATCGCTCTTGCAAAATGTTCAAGCGCCACTAACTAGCAGCTCACCGGTTAAATTTTGAATGCCGGCCGCCGATTTACGGCCTACTTTTTTTTCTTATCGATCAGCACCGCTTGTTGCCAGCGGCTCGGCGCCTTGTCGTCGCGGTGAATGCAACCGACCCAGCAGCAGGGTCGGCGCTTGCCTTCCTGAAGCTCTTCGCAGGTTCGCTCAATGCGCTTGAGCCGGGTCTTGGGCTGTTTGGCGTCGTCGACCCAGCAGATGAATTCGTTGCGACCCAGCGGCGTCAGATTTTGCCACAGCGCAAGAACATCAGGGTCGGCCTGCAACGCAGCTTGCAAGTCCGGTTGCGCCTTGTGCACAGTGCCCTGCGCAAACTTCGCCTTCATACGATCCGTACGTCGAGCGGAGGATTCCACATGGCCTTACGTGCGCGGTGGAACCAGTTTTTCCGACGCGGTTTGCCGAACGTCGGAGGTGGTGGCCTCATAGTCCAAGCGCAATTCGCGGGTGCCCAAGTGATCATGGATTTTGTAGTTGTCGCGCAGCCAAGGCAGCACGATGTTGGGCATTACGTCCGACATCAATTTTTTGCGAATGACGTTTTTCTGTTCAACCGGCACGGCAAAAATTTCGATGAACCAAACTGGCTCGGCGCTTTCACCTTCGGCGCGACGACGAAATCCCACCGTCAGCACGGGGAACTGCGCTTCGTGCTGACGCTGTTGCTGCTGCGCTCCAGCGTGAAAATGCAAACCGATGTTGTTGGCTTGCGGCACACCGGCACAAGCCTCGGTCAATGATTCGGCTCCCACTGGGTAGCCAACAAACTTTGAATGCTCATCGCGATGCTGGGTGGGCAGTAGCCGAGGAGCATCGACGCCGTCGCGTTTCATGGTCATGCTGCAATGCTAGCGCATTGCTGGCTCAGGGCGAAGGTGCGACGGCGCGTGTTTTACGCAAACCGTTGGACCCGGTGCTCACCTGCAATACCGACGACACGCGCCACCAAGCGCTTGAGCACGGCAGCCGCTTGGTCGGCCGCAACGTGAAAATCAGTCTCGCGCGCTTCCACGACATGTGTGCCGAATTTGCCGGTTGCTTCAATCGTACAGCGTTTGTCCACGCCACCTTTAGGGCCGTTGACATCTTCGAACCGCACAGTCACGTGTTGCACCGCCCCGCCAAATCGCGCTAACGCAAATTTAAGCCGCCGGTTAACGTAACTGGCCAACGCGTCTGATGCATCTGTTGCTCGCCATCGAACATCGACTTTCATCTCCGACCTCCTACTTGTTTGATCAAGCCTAAGACGTTTCGCGAAAGACACAAGCAAGAAACGTCGATGCCATGAAACTATTGTAGTGCGCAATTTTGTGCGCAGCCGATCCAGTGCTGGCAATCCTGGGCAACCAGCACCCACCGCCTACAGCGCAAATCGATCGGCCGCGACGTTGGTAATAAAGCCACCCTGGGCCCATAGCTCCCCGCTGTCGAGATTCATCGCAATGGCACCACACGTGGCAGCACCATGCGGCGCTTCGGGCGTGGCCAAGTTGGTCGACACACTGCGTGGCCAACCGTCTTGCGAGCCCAGGCGACGCCAGGCATCGGCGAGGTCGGCAACATCGGCGCGGGCCAAGTCGCGGGTTAGCCAACTGTAGCGATCGAACGTGGTTGACGTTGGTGGTACTTTGGAATGCGCTGCAATATCGGCATCGAGGCAATGATTGGTATGGCAATACTGCGGCGGTGCCGACGAGTCAGCTGAGCCTGATGCGTGACTGCTGTAGATCCGTTTGCGCCGCGTACCTGAAGTTTCGATCGCAAACGCATCGTTGCGATCGGCTGCAAAATAGTGATGGCCCGAGCCAATGGGGCTGCGCTCGATAACATCACGGGCGGCAACAGCAGTGCGCTCACGCAAGGCTTTGCGCACCATCGCCGGCCACACAATGCCCAACGTCGCATCGGTCGAAAACAAATTATTGATCGCCACACCAACCCGCGCGCTGTTCATGCCAGCCATGCCCAGGCAGCCGGTTACCGTGAGCAGCCGCATCGCTGGGCCCGCGGCGGTCTCCGGTACGCCGAGCACCATCACATAGGGAATGGCGGTGGCGTGCATGTCCCAGGTTTGCGCCAAAATGCGCCCCGACGGTGATTGCGCCCACAGCACCGAGCAGCCATCGCCTTGCGCTGATTCGGCAACGCCCGCAGCGGTGGCCGGACCATCAACACCCGCAAAAAAATCGGGTGCATCGGCAACCGGCGCGGGTCGCCACTTGCTTGAATCAGGCGAAAGATCGCGCAGATCGGTATAGTGATTGGCAACCACAATTTCTTCAGGCGAAACCCCGGCGCCTTCGGCGGTGCCAAGCACTTCTTGGTACAGCGCCTCATCGTACGCAGCGAGCACCGGCAAATGCGCCTGTGCAGCCACCAACACCGAAGCGCGGTCAGCAAAGCCGCCGACCCGCGTGCACAAGTACACGCGAATCGCACACAACGATTGCACTTCGCCGCGAAAGCTTTCACCGTGCAGCTGGCCCCATTGCCGAGGCGATTTGTCGGCTGGCAAATCCAACGTGCGCACTACAAAATCTCCCGCAGCGCTGCGGCAAAGGCTGCGGCCGCTGACGCCGATTGATCAAGCGCAGGCATAATTGCCAACCCATCACCGGGGTAACGCCGCACCGGCAAGCCG
>JAGPDK010000475.1 GCA_018057605.1 Kofleriaceae bacterium
CCGCCGCGATTGCCGCACCGTCGACAATCAGTGCAGTTTTGGCACCGCGATTGAGCGCGGTGGTCACTTCAAATGGCTGACGGTACGAAGCCGCCGCGCTGCCCTGCACGCCAGTTGGCAGCAGCGCGGGTTCAACGCCCGCATCATTGAGCGCACCTTCAACCCAACCTTGAGCTTGGCGCAAACCGTCGGTGCCGACGCCACGACCTTCGCGTGCATCATCCGCAAGAAAATCGATGGACGCGCGATAGCGATCAACCGCGCTAGCGGCGTCGCCGGTGGGCACGGACTTCGGATCATCCCAGTTATCTGACCAATCGGCCAAAAATACGTTGGTGTCGGTTGGACCTGCGACCGTGCCGGTCGCCCGATACACTTCGGTTGGTTTGCCATCGGGGCCAGGTGGGCCTGCAATCACATCGCGTCGGTTCGATGAAAACGCCAGGGTTTTGCCATCGGGTGAGAACATCGGAAAGCCATCAAAGCCTTCGGCCCAGGTAATGCGTTCCAAATTGCTGCCGTCGATGCCGACTGCCCAAATATCAAACTCGCGGCCGCGTGGGTTTGGATAGTTGGTCGAAAACAAAATGCGTTTACCTGACGGATGAAAAAACGGACCGAATGCAGCGACGCCCAAATAGGTGATCTGCCGCGTGTCGGTGCCGTCAGCATTGGCGACAAACAACTCAAGTTTGGTTGGCCGCACCATGTTTTGCTTCAGCAGATTTTGATAATCCGTCAAGGCCTCACCCGTTGGTCGCGACGCGCGCCACACGATCTTCGAACAATCCGGCGAGAAGAAGGCCCCGCCATCGTAGCCCGGTAAGTGGGTCAGCTGCGTTACGTTTTTGCCGTCGGCATCCATGCGATACAAATCGAGGTCGCCGTTGCGTGTCGAAGTGAACACCACGCTACCGTCTTTGGCGCACACCGTGGCTTCGCCGTCATAGCCAGGTTCGCTGGTTAGCCGCCGAATATTGCTGCCGTCGGCGTTGGCTCGAAAAATATCATAATCGAACAAGCCCCAGACGTAGCCGTGTGACATGTCAGGCGGCGTTGGGCATTCATCGCCTTTTTCATGCGTTGACGAATAAACGATTTCTTTGTCGCCTTTGAGAAAATATGAACACGTGGTGCGGCCTTTGCCGGGTGACACCAGCTTGGCCTGCGCGCCGTAACGCGCTGGCATGGTCATGATTTGATCGCACTTGTATGGCGTACGATTGCTTTGCAGGACCAACTGATCGCCTGCGAATGACCAATAGGCTTCGGCATTGTCGCCGCCAAACGTCAACTGCCGCACATTTTTAAGATGCACTTCGCGTTTGTCCGACATGTCACGCATCGGCCCGATGACTGGGGCCGTGGGGGTGGAATCAGCAACTACGCCCGGCTTGGTAAGACCAGCAGTGGTAGGGGTTGCCTTGGGAGGGCAACACGCAGCGACCGCGATGGCCATAAACAAAGGCGAAACCGAAATTCGTTTCATGGCCGGAGCCTACACGATTCACAGCTGTGTCGCCCGCGCCCAACGCCGCTACGGTAACTTGAAAGCGCGGTTCTTCATTTTCGTGCCTAACCGGCTTCACAAGCGATTACGCGAAACGACAGCCGCCGCGCCGGCATGCCGAAGGTCGTGGCACCGGTGCGATTCAAGGCGTATTCATGGCAACACCAAGTCACTAAACACCATGCGCGAGGTCGCACCAACCTCGAAACGATTGAGGCCAAACCGCAACTCAATTGCCGGGTCTGGCAAGGGCACGTTAGCCGCAATATAGTCGGTGGTCGTTGTTGCCGTAAAGATCGTAATCACCGACTGCAATGTGCCGCCAACGCGAGTGCCACGCCATCGCACCCGATACGGTGCCACCAACACGCCAATATTCTTGCTTGCAATGGTCATCCCGTTTTGATCGAGGGTTCGCAGCATTACCATGCCGTCACTGGCTCGACGATCGAGCGTCGACTGCGTGAACGCGACACCCGGATCTCGCGACCGTGCATATCCACCAGCGAACACAATGCCCGATTCCCCCGGCGTAGTGATACTTTCGACGGTGTAGGCGAATTCAAACGCGGGCCCCAAAAACATTGCATCGCGTCGGTAGCTAATCGAAGGTGCAAAGCCGGCAGGATTGCGTGGCGCGACATAGCTCGACGACAACGCAAAGACGTTAGTTGCAGCGCACTTGTAGTACCGTTGGTCAGCGGTTGCGCCGCCGGTGTACAGGGTTGCCGTCCAGCCTGAAAATGACGCTGTCATGTCCGCCCCGCTCACTTGCGTGTCGCAGGTTTTCGGTGCTCGCGCCAGCTCAGGATTAGCGCCAGGCGGCGGTTCAATGGGCGGCGCATCAGTGGGCGGCGCATCAACCGCAGCATCTAGCGGGGTGGCGTCGACGCTGCCCAGCGCATCCAGGTTGCTGTCGACTGGCGCTGGATTAAAGCACCCTACCGCCGGTGCCACCGCAACAACGACGACCACCGCGGCAACCCAACTGTGCGACGCACGCAGCTTCCACGCTTGACCCATGGGGCAATGGTACGGGACCGATGCCGATCAACGCAACCGTGACGATGCTTGATGGATGTGATACCTGTAGGCATGTCGCAAGTTCATAGTTTTCCGCTTTCGGTGCACTGGACGGGGTCAACCCTTAGCGTGGGCGAATACAGTCGCGATGCGGTAGCACAGTCGCCCGGCAAACCGATGATCGTGACGTCGTCCGCGCCAGGCTACAATGGCAATGCCGCCCGCTGGAACCCCGAAGACATGTTGGGTGCGGCCTTGGCGACATGTCACATGTTGACATTTTTTGCATTGGCCAAAAAGGCAGGCGTGGATGTGCAGGCCTACGACGACAACGCCGTCGCAACGCTAGAAATGGTCGACAAAGCTATGCGCATTAGTACCATCAAACTAGCACCGACTATTGTCGTTGCTGCTGGCACCGACGAGGCCAAGGTGCACGAGCTCTTTGAAAAAGCCCACAAGTATTGTTTTGTGGCCAACAGCGTAACCACCAACGTTGTCATGGCACCAACCGTTGTCGTCGGCCGTAGCAGCTAACGCCATGGCGATGCTCGACGTTGAGCAAGCGCAGCAACGCATCACCGCACTCGTACCGCGGCTGGCGAGCGAACGCGTGCCGCTGGGTAACGCCGCCGGTCGCGTCCTCGCGGAAGATGTCGTGGCAGCCCGCGCGTTGCCGGGATTTGATAATTCTGCGATGGACGGCTACGCCGTGCGGGCCACCGATGTGCCGGCGAATTTGCCGGTTGTGGGCGTCGTCGCCGCCGGTGCAGCCGTGCACCAACTCGCACCGCTGGCCGCTGGCACGGCAGTACAGATTTTCACCGGTGCACCGATGCCGCCCGGGGCCGACGCCATCGTCATCGTCGAAGATGCCGTGTGTGAAGGCACCCGCGTCACGTTACCGGCAGCAGTCAGCGGCGCCCACGTCCGCCGAGCTGGCGAAGATATCGCAGTAGGCCACATGGCCGTTGCTGCCGGACTACGCCTTCGCTCTGGCGCGATCGCCATGCTGGCCGCCCAAGGCTGCAGCGAGGTCGCCGTCCATCGTCGGCCGCGGGTCGCCATCATTGCTACCGGTGACGAGCTCGTTGCCTTTGATAGCGCGTTGCAACCAGGCGACGTCGTTGATTCATCGGCACCCATGCTTGCAGCTCAGATCGTCGAAGCCGGAGGCGAACCACACTATCTTGGCGTGGTCGCCGATGAACCAGCGGCAGTGCTCGAAACGCTGCAGCGCGCCTTGCAGTTCGATGTGGTGCTAACCACCGGCGGCGTGTCCGCTGGCGAACGTGACTATGTGCGGCCAGCGCTGGCCGCGGCCGGGATCGAACTTGATTTTTGGAAAGTGGCCATGAAGCCCGGCAAGCCCTTTGCGTTTGGCCGACGCTTGGCTGCACCACCGACGATAAACCGCGCCACGATGGTGTTTGCCTTGCCCGGCAACCCGGTTTCGTCTTTCATTGCGTTTGAACTTTTTGTGCGCCCGGCGCTGTTGGCCATGCAAGGCGCACGCAGCGTAGCCCGTCTCGCTGTGCCGGTCGTGCTCGTCGATGGTTATCGCAAAGCCGTCGGCCGCGCGCACTATCTACGCGCAAGCCTGGTTCGCCACGGCGCAACGCTGCAGGCCCAGATTCATGCCAAGCAGGGCTCCGCCATGCTGTCGTCGGTAGTCGAATGCGACGCACTCGTTGAGATTCCGACCGACGCTGATGTGCTCGCGCCCGGCTGCACCGTTAACGCGCTGCTGATCTGACAACTTCGCTTGAATAAACTGCGTCGCGAAATCTGTGCTTGGAAAAAGATCGCGCGAGTAACATGGTGGTTTGATTGCTGGCAACTTGCCAGTTGAATGTGGCGGACAAGGGACGGGTGCGCCGATTATTTGTCACATTTTCGATCATTATTTCGAAGGGTTACCAACGCCTGCGGCCCTGGTG
>JAGPDK010000071.1 GCA_018057605.1 Kofleriaceae bacterium
GTCCCGAGCGTCGCAGTTGCCGTCGACTTCGCCAGCGCCACCGTGGGGCAACAACGTACAAGATATCACCCTAGAACAAATACGCGATCAGTGGCTCGAACCGCTTGAGCGAGCCTATCTAGTGCAACTGCTTGCTGCGTGCGATGGCAATATGCGGCGGGCAGCGACGGCTGCCAAGGTTGCGCCACTCACGCTGTATCGCTTGCTGGCAAAGCACAAAATCGTGCGCGCCAAAGTTGCGCATTAAACTGCGGTCATCGCTCACCGAAAAAGCGAATCGCCCATCGCATTCCCCCCGCGATGGGCGACGCACTGAGCCATCCGGCTCGCTTGTCCAAGCGGCAAGTGCGTGTGCGTTACAGCAGTTCGGCCGCGCCGCTCACCAACAAGGCCGTGACTGAGTTGATCGCGCGTTGCGCCGATTCTTTGGTGGTGTACATCTGCGAAACACCAATGACTTCGTTGTTCTTGGCGCGCAGCACAAAGTACGAGCGGCCGTCGTTGGCTTGCAGCAGTTTGTAGTTAGCAGCGTCAACGCCATTTTCTTGCACTGCGAATGCACCGTTGAGGGCGGCGGCCTCGGTGGTGTACGACTCCGACGTCAACACCACTTCGCCATTGCCGGCGTACAACGCAAACGAGAACGCGCTCGACGAACTGGCTTTGACTTGAAAGCGAGCGCCGGTTGGATTGTCCCAATGTTGCAAGTACGCAGCGACATTGCGCACCATGGTTTTGACAGCGCGGTTGGCGTTTGATTTGGTCGAGTAACCTTCGCCGGTGGCGATGACTTGCTGGTTGGCAGCTAGCAAGCTGACATAATGCTTGCGATCGCTGCCTTGCTTGATGGCGTAGCGCACGTCGAGGCCGCCGTTATCGAGTACGGAAAGCACACCATTGATAGCGCCGGTACGCGATTGATAGCCTTGGGATGCCAACAGAATTTCGCCATTGGCGGCGGCGAGGTGAAAGTAATATTGGCCGGCGTCGTTCTGCCACAAGTCAAACTTCGGCGACACCACAGCCTCAAGCGAGGCCTCGGAGGTTTCGTCGGTGTCAGAAACGCAGGCTTGGGTCAAGGTGGCGGTGCAAAGGGCAGCAACTAACGCAGCGATGTTCAGCAAGTTCTTCATATTGATGAAGACCGTTACAGCAAGGCGTGGGCCAATCCAGGACAGCGTAAATAGCTGGAATCATGCAGTGAAGATCTCGCTCATCTGTCCACAAAATGATAAAAACAATCAATTCTTGAACATATGAATCATATCTATGCGTGAATCGCCTTCGATTTCGCAGTACGATTTCGCAGTACCACCACGCGTCATGACCCAATACATCACGCCAGCTACACCAAAGCCAACGAACCACGAGTAGTCATACATCGGGCGCAGCGCCTGAATAAATTGTCCAGCCAGCGCCAGCGCCGTGCCGCTGACGGTCGCGATCACCGCAGGCATGTGCCAGCCATTGGTAAAGTGGTATTCGCCAGCGTTGGCATCGTATAGATCGCCAAGTGACAATCGGGTTTTGCGCACGATCCAATAGTCGACGATTTAAACACTCGCGATCGATCCCAGCCCGGCTGCGCAGCCAAGCCACCACTTGTCGATATATTTATGTGGGTCTTCTAGCAGTTTCCACGGTTGCATCAAAATGCCAACCACCCCAGTGATCAAACCACCCGTGCGAACATTGATGTAGCGCGGCAATGCGTTGGCAGAATCATTCGCCGGTGAAACTACGTTGGCAGCAATGTTAACCGACAGCGTTGCGATCACAATGATGAACATGGCAACGGCCACGATCGCAGGATGATGAAAACGCCCAGCGAGTTCGATAGGGTCCCAAATCGCTTTGCCAAAAATGATCGCCGTCGCCGACGTAATAATAACGCCCATGCCTGCAAAAATAGTCATCGTCGTTGGCAGCGCCACCGCTTGGCCAAACATTTGTTCGCGCTGCGAACGGCCGTAACGAGTGAAGTCCGGCATGTTGAGCGACACGGAATGCCGTACTTAGTGCCTGGATGTGAATTCAACAAAATTGGCACCAGCACAACCAGGTTGCCGAGCAAGATCGTGAGCAGCGCCTGCCACCAGTTCATGCCGTTGCCAATCAAGCTCGACGCCATCATGTACGTCGGAATGCAATGCGCCATCGACACCCACAGCGCTGCAAATCCCAAGCACTCCAGGTTCGGTCCGCAACCCGGACCGGTGCCAGCTCGTGATTGTACAGCGCCGAGGTTGCAATGTGCGCATGCGAGGTCAGCTCAACCCGACCATCGTCATGAGAAATTTCAGAGTTGCTCACGGCAGAATCCTGCCTGATTCGCACGGTCGCGCGCGCCGGGCCGCACCGGCCCGCTGCGTTGCAGGGAACGCCTGCTCCGGCGCACTACCCACAATTCGTCAGAAACGGCAAATGATGGTGTCTTCCCGACGACAAGGTGCGGTATACAGCGCCCGCTATGTCCGAGTTACCAGCCCTCCCCGCGCCTATTGCTCGTCGTCGTACGTTTGCGATCATTGCTCACCCTGACGCCGGCAAAACCACGCTGACCGAAAAGCTCCTCTTGTTCGGTGGCGCGATTCAAATGGCAGGCGCTGTCAAAGCCCGCGGTGATCGTCGCCGCGCTCGCTCCGACTGGATGAAAGTAGAACGTGAGCGCGGGATTTCGGTCACGACCTCGGTCATGACGTTCGATTTCGAAGGCTGCATCTTCAATCTGCTCGACACCCCGGGCCATGAAGATTTTTCCGAAGACACCTACCGCACGCTGACCGCAGTCGATAGCGCCGTCATGGTCCTTGATGCCGCCAAAGGTATCGAAACCCAAACCCGCAAATTGTTTGAAGTGTGTCGTTTGCGCGATGTGCCGATTGCGACGTTCGTCAACAAAATGGACCGCGACGGTCGCGACCCGTTTGAGATTATCGACGAGGTTGCCAACGATTTGCAGCTTGAAGTCACCCCGGCCAGTTGGCCGATCGGCATGGGCAAAGAGTTCCTCGGTTGCTACGACCTGTTTCAAGATCAGCTGTACCTAATGGAGCGCAGCAAAGGCGAGCGCATCCAAGAAGGCATTACCTGCAAAGGCCTCGACGATCCCATGCTCGATGAGCTGCTGCCGCCCAACGCGGTTGCCAAACTGCGTGAAGACGTCGCCATGGTGCGTGAGCTCTGTCCCAAGTTTGATCTCGAAGCCTATCGCATGGGCTACCAAACTCCGGTGTTCTTCGGCAGTGCCGTCAATAACTTCGGCGTGCGTGAATTGTTATCGGGCCTTGGTCGCTTGGCACCGCCGCCGCGCGCCCAGCCCTGCCGCGAACGCAAAATCGAACCAGCCGAAACCAAAGTGTCGGGTTTCGTATTTAAAATTCAAGCCAACATGGACCCCAAGCACCGCGATCGCATTGCGTTTGTGCGCTTGGCCTCGGGCCATTTCACCCGCGGCATGCGCCTCACCGTGCCGCGCACCGCCAAAGTCATCGGTGTGCATAACGCCATGTTATTCCAAGCCAACGAACGCGAAATCGCTGAAGAGGCGTGGGCCGGCGACATCATTGGGATTCCCAACCACGGCACGCTGCGCATCGGCGATGCGCTCACCGAAGGTGAAACCCTGCATTTCACCGGCATTCCAAGTTTCGCTCCAGAATATCTGCGGCGGGTCCGCTCCGACGATCCAATGAAGGCCAAACATTTGGGCCGTGCGCTTGAGCAAATCGCTGAAGAAGGCGGCGCGCAAGTCTTCAAAATGTTTCTCGGTTCCGATTTTATCGTCGGTGTCGTTGGCGCGTTGCAGTTCGAAGTTTTGGCCGATCGCATTCGCTCAGAATACGATTTGCCGTGTCACTTCGAAGCCACTTCGTTTGAACGCGCGCGCTGGGTCGATGCTGACGACGCCAAATTGATCAAACGATTTGCCGATGCCAATCGCGACAACATCGCCGAAGATCACTCCGGTGCAACGGTTTTCTTGGCCCGCAACGACTGGCAGCTCAACCGCGCCGCCACCGACTATCCGGCCATTCGCTTCTTAAAAAACCGCGAACAATCGCCGCTGATGAAGGCCGCGATTTAGCGTGGCGGTGGCCCTGAATTTAGCTAACGCCGTACGACTACCGCCAGCGTAACTGAATGTTCCTTTGAGGTATTCTGCGGCCCAAACGCGCTGCGCATACCTGCGCTCAATTCAAGATCAACATCGGTTCGCAGCGCGGTAGTCACCACGCCACCCAGGGCGCCATGCCAACCATCGCGCAATATCGCAAGGTCGCTATCAAAGCCGGTGCGTAACGCCAGTAGCCAACGACACGTTGGCTGCACGCGTAACCACAGCGGAAAGTGCACGCTGTTACGATTGCCTTGGTCCTGATTGCGCAAGCCGAGTTGAACATACGGGTCGGCGACCACGGCCCAGCGGCCGAGCTGCCAACCCAGCAACGCACCCACCATCAATGCGGGTTTTTGCGGCGAAAATTGCCGCATTATCAATCGGCCGTGCGGCGCCAAGGTCCAGGATGCGCGCCCCAGCTGATACTTGGCATCGAAACTAATATTACTGATGCGCGCCACACAGCCGTCAGTCACAGCGCCAATACAAACACCTGAACCCGCGGCCAATCGGGCTAGCGCGCGGTTACTGGTGGTGATGCCAAGGGTTAGCCGCGACGTGACGCCAACGTAAACATCCGGGGCTAGCGATACCGCCTGCAACCCTTGCGGCGGTAGCACCCACCCTTCCACGTTGGCAACAGCTTCGACTGCGCCAACCGGGAGCACCGCAGGCCGCGTCACTAGGTCTTGCGCTGGCGCTGCGCTTCCGTCAGCATATGCTGGCGTAACGGCGGCAACCAGCCAGCCTATCGCCATCAACAATAACTGACGCACATGCACCACAGGCCGCACAACATATCACAGCGTTTTGTAACGCACGCGATCGGCGCAGCTAGCTTGGCGGCGGCGGCTTGCATCGAGCCGACCGCCGGCTTAAATGGAATTTATTATCAAGGCGGTGACCGCAGCGTGCTTTGCGCTGCAAACATTGACGACATCATCGGCGTATCACGCGACAACATCACGGCTGGTCTCGACCGCGCCGCAGCACGCAGTGAAGTGCTGCAGTTGTTCGCGCATGAACCCGGGCGCACGGTCGATCGCGACACATTGGCATTTACCTTCGCAGCTGCGGCGGAGCGAGGGCTGGCTTTTATAACCTATCGTGACTTGCTCGATCATCCCGAACCCCGCGCCGGCCTTGTGTTCTCGTTCGACGACACCGCGGTTCAGGCGTGGACGCAGACCCGCGACCTGTTCAACACCTACGGTGTGCACGCCACGTTTTTCGTGTCGCGCTACGATCACCTTGATGCCGCCGAACGCACACAGTTGCAGCAACTCGCCGCCGACGGCCATGCCATTGAAGCCCACAGTGTTAGTCACGCCCGCGGCCCGAGCTACGTCGAAACCTACGGCCTCCAGGCCTACCTCTCCGACGAGGTTTTACCCTCGATCAGCGCGCTGCGTGCCGACGGCTTCAACCCACAACTGTTCGCGTATCCATTCGGCGCCCGCACCAGCGAAACCGACGCTGCCATTTTGCCGTATGTGCGCGCGCTACGCTCGGTTTCGTTCGTGCGCTCCTCGCCATTCACCGTGGATCCGTGCCCGTACTAGGTACGTACGTAGTGCCGAGCCAAGTCTCGACCTTTGCTCACTTGGCGAGTTGGGTTTTGCCGCCGTTTAACTGGATGGCACGCGCCACCATGAGCAGAAATTCTCGGCGGTAACCTTCAGCGTCTTTGCCTTTGGCTGCACTGGCAATGCGCGTGACATCGTTCCAGCCGACGCTGCCAACATGCGGCGAACCACGCAACAACATGCCAAAGCTCGCGACCGCGGCCGACCAGCGCAGATTTTCACTGGCATTGGCAAACGGCATAACGCCTGTCGTCACCACGCGGGACATCAACTGCGATGCGGTATCGGTTGAACGTTTGTACCGCAGCTTCACCGTCAACAATTCTTGACCGGCACCAGCTCCAACGGTTTTGGTTGCGCCAGCGGTTTGGTATTTTAACGCATCAACCTTGGCGCCAGGCACAGCGACACCAGCCGGGATTATTTCGTACAGCGCCGTCACCGTGTGCCCTGCGCCGATATCGCCAGCGTCTTTTTTGTCGTCGTTAAAATCTTGATCGCGCAACATGCGATTTTCGTAGCCAACTAAACGGTACCCAGCCACCGTGGCAGGGTTGAATTCCACTTGCAGCTTGACGTCTTTCGCCACCGTTACCAGCGTTGCACCAGCTTCTTTGACCAACACTTTGCGCGCTTCTTCGATGGTATCGATGTACGCGTAGTTGCCGTTGCCATGGTCGGCCAACTTTTCTAATTTGCCATCTTTGATGTTGCCCATACCAAAACCCAACACGGTCAAAAACACACCATGTTCACGTTTGGCTTCGATCATGCGAACCAATTCACCCTCGCTCGATGGCCCAACGTTAAAATCACCGTCGGTGGCAAGGATCACGCGATTGATACCGCCTTTGATAAAATGTTTTTGCGCCAGCTCGTACGCCAGTTGAATACCGGCAGCACCATTGGTTGATCCGCCGGCTTCGAGCAACGCCACCGCATTGCGGATCACATCTTTGCGATCGCCCGTGGTTGAAGGCAAGGCCACGCCCGATGCGCCAGCATATACCGTGATGGCAATGCGATCTTGCGGACGCATTTGTTCCACCAGCAGATTCATAGCTTGTTTGAGCAACGGCAGTTTACGGGCGTCATTCATCGAGCCCGACACATCGAGCAAAAAAACCAGATTGCGCGCCGGCACTTGCGCGTCAGCAATTGCTGGCGCACGCAGACCAATGCGCAACAATTGATACTGAGCATGCCACGGCGACACGGCTAGCTCAGTTGACACTGCGAACGGGTCTTTGCCAGTTGGGGTGGCATCGTTATAACGAAAATAGTTCATCAACTCTTCGATGCGCACAGCATCTTTAGGCGGCATGCTGCCGTCACGCAAATATCGCCGAACGTTGGCGTACGACGCGGTGTCAACGTCCGCCGAAAACGTCGACAGCGGCGCACTCGCTACCGGCACGAATGAATTATCAGCAATGTGCGAGTAGTCCTCGGTATTGCTCGCTGGGTCAGCAATCATCGGTTGGCGAATCGAAATAGGAGGTGCAGGCATCGATCGTCGGCTGCCAGCCAGCGACTGCGACGCGGGCAGTGACATCGGCGGCGCAGGCATGTTTCCGTCGTAGGCTTTTTGCCTGTATTCTTTGGCAGGTTCCGGTTTCACGCCGACGACTGGCAACTTGGCTGGCACTGCCGAGGCAAGTGGCACTAACTTGAATGCAACCGCAGTTGCGCCGCCATTGAGTTGCACCACTTGTGAGCTACCAGCAAACCCGGCCGCGCTCACCATGATCTTGTACTGGCCAGCAATCATTGCTTTCGAAGTAAAACGACCTTGGCTATCGGTCGAACCCTGCCATTCGTCTTTGGACCCACGAATCTTGACTGCGGCGCCAACCACCGGCCCGTTGGAACTCGTCACCGAGCCCTGAAACGTACCTTGGGCGTCCCCCTGTGCGCGTGAGGTCGCGACATGCGCAACCAACACAATCATTGCAATAATAGCCAGCTCGACGATGTTAGAAAGTTTGCCTCGACTCATAGCCTCTACCGACGCGCCACCCGCCGGAAAGATCTGGCACGACCTAGGCTAAAACGCTTTTTTCACACCGACCGAGACAGTGTGAAACAGGTCGGTGCGCGAACCGCCGGTGCCCATATGGCCCCGCTTCGACGTGGCGATAGGTAGGCCAAACGAGTTACTGTAATAGCCCAAATCGTAGCTGGCATTTACCAACAGATCGCGCTTCCAGCGATAGTTACCGAGCAAACCAAGGAACAAGCCAAACGTGCTCGGCGAGGCGCCGTCTTCAAGATTGGTGGTTTGCGTCCGAGTGCCCGCGACCACCGTGTCGAGGGATGCACGCACCGAAAACGAGTCACTGAGCTGTGGCACGTCGAGGGCGACACCAAGGGTTGGGCCACGAAAAACCTCGGCCGGCAACGTCGCTTTGTTGTCGATGGGCACCAAGAACGCATCGTAGTGGTAACCCAGCCGACCGATAACGCGCATCCCGTTCTTGCTGTGAAAATCATAGCCAAATTCGCCGCGCAGATTGACGTTATGCAGCGTAATCGGAATGTTGGTGCCCATGTACGAAAGGCCCGGCAGCGCTTTGGTCCCGGCGTACGTCAATTGGCCGCCGACCCAATAATCTTCTTTGTACGGCTGCAGCAGCTCGCCGTTGAGCGCTAACGTCAGCGACGACGTACTGATGGCGTAACGATCCGGAAACTTGGTCGAACCGCCGGTTAATTCCATGGTTTGCGAGATCAGTGTGACGCCAAGATTTGCCGAGACGTCGAGGCTACGGGCCCGCGGGCCGTAGCCCGGCGCGTCATACATCCGCGTGAGCACCCAGCCTGATTTGTCGCCATCTTCGGTTTCCACCAATGACCATTTGCCGCGTTTTTCCACGAGGTAAAAGCGATCCCCGGGCCCAGCTTTTAAAATCTTTGCAGCCTTTTTGTTTGGGTCAGCACGCAACACCACCCGGCTGGTCAATGTAACGCGAATGCGATCATCATCGTCTTCTGAGGTGCTGCGGTCGCCCGAGGCATCACCGTCGTCGTCGCCCACGCCATCGGCGCCCTCGTCATCGGCGGCATCGGCTTCGCGCGGTTTGGCTTTGGGCTTCTTGCGCACCGGATTGTCTTCGCCATCTTCGCCACCATCCGCCCCGTCATCGTCACCGTCAGCGCCGTCATCGCCACCGGCACTATCGGTCGCATCAGCCCCCACCCGATCCTCAGGCCCCTCACCGCCGAATGTACGGCCCTTCGAGCGGCCATCGACAAATGGACGGCGTCGGGTATTGCGCTGGATATCGTCACCGCCGTCGCCTTCACCTTCGATGGTGGTGCGCGGCACAAACCCCGTACGGCCCTTCACTCGGACTTTGACCCAGCGGCCGTCCTTGTTCAGCACAGTCATCGCTTGACCGGCTTTTACCGTGATCACGACTCGCGAATTCTCGCCGGCCCGTTGGTGCACCTCGGTGCGCTGATTGGTCGTCACCACCTCGGCGAGCGCAGATGAACTGGCTAGCGCAAGTACGATGCAGCCCGTAAGGTAGGCCATCAGTCTTGGCGTCATGGCCCAAGTGTACCCTTTCAGTCACCGAATGCGACAGCCCCTCCACAATCTTGTTCCCGGCAGCCGTCGTGAGTGCCACACAAATGTAGGGATCCGTAGGCAATCAGTGCCCGATCCGGCCGGCTGGCAGCGTGGATCCCATTTTTTAGCTACGTTTTTGGGGTGAAAGGCCCGCGGGCCGACGTACTATGGCCTATCAGCGCGACGTTTGGGAGCCCCGCACATGAACCTGTTTAAATTACCCAATTCCGCCGGCACCTTCCAACTCACCCTCGATGGTGTGAAGAATTCGGCGTATATCAAGTCGGCGGACGGAGGCTTTGTCAAAGCCAACGTCATTGATGAGCCCGTCGGCCCGGAAAATCTCCGCATCAAGCACACGTCTACCGTGGAGATCGAGCCGTTTGCCTTTGAGATTGGGTTTGCCGGCAGCCGCACCGTGCTGCAGTGGATTCAGGCCTCGTGGCGCAAACAGTACGCTCGCAAAAGCGGTGACTTGACCCATGGCGACTTTGATCACAAGGGTATCGCCCGCCATCAATTCACCGGCGCGTTGATCACGGAGACGACATTTCCGACGCTGGATGGGTCATCGCGCGAACCGGCGTTTTTGAAATTCAAAATGCTGCCTGAATCGGTCGACTATTTGCCCGACCAAAATCGCGTCGACGGCTTGATGGAATCGCAGCAAAAAGATTGGGCCTGCAGCGCATTTCGCTTGATTATCGACGGTATCCCAACGCCGGCAGTACATAAGATTGAATCGTTCACGGTTAAGCAAGGCGTCAAGCGGCTGTACAACGGTCGCGCTCGGTTTCCCGAAATCGAACCTACCAAGATCGAGTTTCCTAATATCGTAGCCACCATCGCTGAAGTGAACTCCGGTTCCGTGATGAATTGGTACAAACAATTCGTAGTCAAAGGCGCACCTGACCGCGCCCACGAACGCAACGGTGCAATTGAATTCCTTGGGCCTGACAAGCGCACCGTGTTGATGCGCGTGACCTTACACGAAGTCGGCTTGTGTTCAGCCAACGTCGTGGGTAGCCAAGCCAATCAAGGTATCAAGCAAGTGAAGTTTGAGATGTACGTGGGCCGCATGGATCTCGATCTCGGCGGTTCCGGCCTTGCCTGAATAAGAACTCGCACGCAGTTGCGCATGCAGCTGGGTATAACGCCAAGCGCGCTATGGGCGTTCAACGTGGTCGCGTAAAAATTCGGCAACCTGCACCATCAAATCGGTAATCGGCTGGTCACTCGAAATCGGTGCGCCAATATCGACGGTGACCGATCGGCCAACCTGCATGTGCCTCGCGCCACGCGGCAAAATGTCAATCGTGCCGCGAATCGCGACCGGCACAATCGGTGCGCCTGTGTCTTTAGCTAGATGAAAACCACCTTTCTTCAGCGGCCCAATCCGCCCATCACGCGAACGTGTGCCTTCGGGTGCAATAAAAACGCTAACCCCTTCGCGCACCAATTGTTTGGCGCGCTCAATCGAAGCGATCGCGCTGGCATGATTCGAACGATCAACTTCAATGAACTCAGCAGCCCGCAACCCACGGCCCCACAGCGGAATTTTAAACAGTTCGGCTTTGCCAAGCATGCGCAATGTGCGCGACGGCAAACTGGCAAACAAAATTGGAATGTCGAGGTGACTTTGATGATTGGCCAAATAAACGTAAGCCTTCTTTGGATCGAGATCGGCACCGCCTCGCACCGTTAGATCTACATGTAAGACTTCGACGACACGTCGGCCAAACCATCGCGTGCGCTCATCAACATCGTGGCGCGACACACCGCCGCGTGCAAAATCCACGACGGTGGGAACGGTAACCTGCGCCATGGCGGCGAGCACTCGCAAACTGTGGCTGATACCCATAGGTCACACTGTATCGCACCTGCGCACCAACCGCGTTGCGTGTTCGACATTGACGACTTCGTGTGATGTGAATGCTACGATGGGCACAGATGTCCGCTGGTCGATGTTGGATCTGCATCTGCGCTGCACTCGCGGTATTACTGTTGGCACTGCGAACCGCTGCCGCCGATGCGATCGATGCCACAATCAAAGAACTCAACAGCAGCAACTACAAGAGCCGGCTGTCGGCTGCCTTAACGCTGGCCAAATCGAGCGACGCGCGTGCGGTGACCGCGCTCATCGGTGTGCTGCAATCCGACCAAGATTCCGCCTTGCGGCGCGTTGCGGCCATTGCCCTCGGGCGAGGCGTCGACGGCCTGCCCGACGCCTCGGTTGAAAAAGTCCGAGCGGCGTTAACTGTCGCAACCAAAGATACCGATACCAAAGTGCGCGCCAGCGCAACCGCAGCACTCAAATCGATGCCAGCCGCTACGCCGTCAGGGAGCAAAGGTGCACCGCCCGCCGTGTTTGTTCACATCGATCGCGTCGGCGACGACTCCAAACAAGCCAGCGCCGCGAGCATCACCCTGGTTAGCAAAAACGTGCGGCGCGCCATCGAAGACAACGGCTTTGCCACGGTGTGGCCCGGCGGCTCGCCGTCCAAAGCCGAGCTGGTCGCGAGTCGTGCCCACGCCTTCATCGTGGTGTCGACCGTCAAAAAAATCGTCGTCAAAAAGAAAGCACGGCAAGCTGAAGTATCGTGCACAGTTGCGATACGCGTCTCGCCATGGACCGGCCGTGATGGCAACGAAGTCTGGGAAGCCAATAAATCAGCGTCAGCATCGGGCTCCGCCAAAACCATCACCTCCAACAGCGCCTCGGAAATCGCAGCAGGCATGCAAGACTGCCTCGACACCCTGGCTGACGACATCACCCGGCGTCAAGTGACTCCGTTTTTACGCAAGATCGCTGGGACGATCTAGCTACTGTGGCGCAACGGCGATGGTACCAAGCAGCGTTACGCTCACATTTGCGTCGGGCAGCCCCATGCAGCGCTTGAGCAGCGTTACCGAACCATCCATTGTTAACGCGAACCCCGCAGCACCAACACCGTTTTCGCACATACCACTAACGCTTGCGGTGCCGGCGGCGTCAACCGGTCGGACGACCGTATAAGTGCAGCCATTGGCCTGTGCCATGACGTCGATTACCTGAAAGTCTTTGCCCAAACTCAACGCACCGTTTTGCAACTTGTCGGGCCGCGGTACACAAAACACAATCGGTGCCACTGCGCCTTCTTCGTTGCCAGCGATGGTTAAGCTGATCACGCCTTCGCCCGGTGGCATCGCTGGATCGGGACAATCGTTGTTCGCACCGGCGGTCATCGCGGCATAAGCGATGTTCAAGCTGCCGTCGGCCGTGGTCGCACGTAAGCCATTGGGCTCAGCCGAGCCCGGACCACATGGATCACTGCAATTAACCTGCAACACCACTGCGAGCGCAGCGGGGCCCAACGCGGTAATTGACACGGCAACCGACGCAGCACCGCGGAATATTCTTCGCATTAGTAGACTCCTCCAAATGGCACCGTGACCGCGAGATGCGCGATCGCAGCGTTGCCAAACCGATTGTCTTGCACCACATATTGCAACATGCCTTCGAGGCGCGCCGCGCCCCAACGCCCCTCAATGCCGAAAGTGTCACCGTGTACCGCGAGTTTGGCTTCCAACGTCTTGGTGGTGAACCGTGACAACTTCACGTCATCCGTCAGAAACGGCTGAATCATCACATCGCTAGAATCGTAACGATCTTGGTAAAAATACGCGCGCGATTGTCGATGATAGCGAAAGCGAATCGCGGCTTCGACGGTGTCGCCGACTTCTTGCACCACGCGCACCTCAGGCGTGTGGGCTCGAATTTCCCAATCATCGCGATAGTAGCGATACACGCCGATGACGGTGGTGGCGGTAGTTGCTACAAAATAACGCCCGGTGACAGCGTAGGCTTGGCGTAACCTTTCATTCGGATGGCGCTCGGCGATCAGCCCTTGATTGGTGATAGCCAGCCGATAAGGGTTGGCCTGAAAACCGGAAATCGACGCCACATCGGCGCTAACCCCAACGACGGAGTTGGGCCCTAACAATTGCGTTACTGACAAAAACGCCATGGTCGACTTCATTTCGGCTTCGAACAACGTCGCAAACGGACTCTGCGCGCCGGCGTTGCTGATGTCGTCGCGACTCTGACCTCCGCCGAGCGCAAGTTGCGTGTTCTTTTCTGCCAAATCAATCGTCAGCCCGGCACCGAGGTATCGCGCCACGTAGTCGGATTCCGTCGAGTAACGGCCGTTGCCGGAAATTCGATAGCGGCCGATGGTGTGCGCATAACCGCCGCCGGCTTCGTAGCGCTTTTCGGTGAACGCTTTGGCATCGGCGCCAGCGGCTACTGAAGCTGACGTTATGACATCAATGGCAAGATTACCGTTGATTTCACCGTGGTCACCAACGTCAGACGACGCGTCAAGAATCGGCTCTTCGACTCGCGTCGCGCGTTCTTTGTAATACACGCCACGTAGAGTGAGTTCACCGTCCGCGGCCGCTGGTGCAGGTTGAGCGAGCAAGCTTGCAGCGACGCCGAGAACGCTAAGTGCGCGCAGCGTAGGTGCCGGCAAGGCACCGAGTATTTGATGTAATGAAACCAAGCGCTGCATACTAGTTGCAGCCACAGCCGCCGCCTGGTTGCCCAGTGCCACCGTCGGCACCTTCACGCGAGCCACGCTCATGCTGACCAAAGCGTGATTCGCTACCAGGCCGGTCGTTGGTCATGGCGCGCTTGGCGAGGTTCTCGCGTTGATGTGGCCGAACCACTACGCACGAACTGGCAAAACTAAGCACAACTAGGAATGCGCCATACATAAAATGTCGAGGCGAACGCTTCACGGCGGCAATCTATCACGCTGTGAGAATTTTCTGATATGAAACAGTACAGGAGTTCATGATGAAGCACGGTTCAAAATTTATGCCTTTCGCATCGCTGGCCTTAGGCAGTTGCCTCGCACTCACCGCAGGCTGCGGCGGGACGCCGAGCACCACCGAAAAAACCACACCGAGCACTACCGACGTCAGCAACGGCAATGCCGATGCCGCCGCCGAAGTCTCCATCCCGGTGGTCGGTGAGCGCTACCTGCCCGAAGCATTGGGCCGGCCCGGCATGCCGTTGGTCGAAGGCAAAAAGAAATTTGCCATTGATAAACAACGCGCCACCATCGAAAAAACCAAAGATATCGAAGACCGCGAAGTGCTCAGCCAAGTGCTAGCGACCGCGTTATACCAAGCTGCCAAAGCCGAAAAAGAACCAGCCAAACAAAGCGCGGGCATCGACGATGCACGCGCCGTGCTCAAACAAGCGGTCGACAAGAATGCGGGCAAAGCCGTCGACCCAGTGACCCTACAAATGCTGGGCACCTTCGCCTTTATCAAGAGCGACTACGTGGCCGCCGAACAAGCTTGGAGCGAGCTGGTTAAACTCAATCCCAAAGCCAAAGACGTCAATGCCTCACGGGCATGGTGGGGCCATGCCCTGTTGTTGCAAAACAAAAATGCCGCCGCCGTCGCAGCCATGAGCGAACTGGCACCAACCCCCACCGAACCTGAAGCCGCGTACGTCACAGCCTGGGCGAAGTTCCGCACCGGCGATGTGGCCGGCGCATTCCAAGCGATCAGCGCCGCCAACAAAGGTTGGAAAGAAGCCAACTCGAAAGGTGCAGTTGCCAGCGACTACATGTTGTTTGCAACATTTGCCAACATTTCTCTCGAAGAATCGCTCGGCGGCGTAGTGGCGTCACTCGGTAAAGACAGCGAAGCGCCAGCACTCGTGAACTTATCGCGCTTGCTGCACTCCGCAGGCCGCTACACCGACGCTATCGCTGCCGTTGAAAAAGTCATCGCCTCCGGCAAAATTACTAAGACCGAAGTGCCATCGCTGCGAGCCCAGCAAATGGTCAGCGCACTCACCGCCGACATGCCGACCGAAAGCGCTGCCTTTGGCAAACAAGCGCTCGAAGCCCTCACCGCCTGTGCGGCCGACTGCGCTGCGAGCAAAGACGCCGTGCGCACCCAAGTTCGCAACACCGCGTCGCGCTTCCACTCGAACTACGCAACCTCGCAAGATGACCGCTACTACCAACCAGCGCGCGACCTATATGCCGCGGTGGCAATCGCAGGTGACGTCTCGGCGGACCTCGCCACCCAAGCCAAAGCTATCGACACCACTAAAACCAACATCACCTCGGGCAAAGCACCAGGCAAAGGTATCCACGACAAGAGCGTGGTGATCGACACCGTGCAATTACATCAGTTCGAAGTGAAGACCTGCTACGAAGGCGTGCTGGCCGGCTCGCCTGGCGTCGGCGGTGGCGTAACCTTGGTCCTTGAATTTGACATGAAGGGTGTCGCTACCGGCGCCACTACCAATCCTGCTGGCGGCGTTGCAGATTT